>VFKW01000002.1 GCA_009885355.1 Candidatus Berkelbacteria bacterium | reverse complement strand
ATATGTTCTATTTTGTCATTCTGAGTCGTCAGACGAAGAATCTAGGTGTCAGCCGCATTAACGAGAACCGCTCGGTGAACTCGCTAGATCCTTCGGCAAGCTCAGGATGACGAATATATAAATAATTATTATTTCAGACGAACATTAAGCTGACTAGTTATGAGAACATTATAGCTGAATGATTACATGCCTATTGACAAATATTTAATTCGGGGATATAATGAAATGTAAAACCGAAAAGGCAACACTGGCGAAAGCTAGTGGCGCAAAGCTTCGATCCTGTGGTATTTATACTATGGATGCAAAGCTGCCGAAGTTGACTACATTAATGAGTCAGCTTTTTTGTTTACAAAATTAAACCGATAAAGGCAACGCTTACGAAAGTTGGCGGCGCAAAACTGATCCTAAAGCATTTATGTCATGGACGAACAGTTACCGAAGTTGACTTATTGAGTCAACTTTTTGTTATATTTTTTACTTTATCGGCCGAAACTTAACAATATAGAAATCCCAGGGCATCTGTCCTGTTCATATAAAATCGTTCGAAAAACATGCATGGAGGTGCAAAAAAAATGAAGGTAATGAATGCAAAGAAAGTAATGAAAGTAACAATTATGCTGACAATCATGTCAGCGCTGTGCATAGGCATAGCAACGACAACTTCCGCCCAAGTAATATATGCGCCGTTAAGTTATGGTACGGCGACGATTACCCCTGGTGGCGGAGAAAATCAGATTGGCTACAAAAGTAGTCAGCTATACGTACTGGATATGCAAACTTGCATGCAGGTGCGAAATACTGAAAATCCCAATTGCGGGTTTGAAAAAGTGCTATTTGCCCGTGATGCAGAGGATTTTCACTTTTACTTAAAAGTAAAAGACAGTGAAGTCACTGCCAGAGACAAGGTTATTTTTGGCTGGTCATCCACTGGACGCTCGTCTACGAATCCTTGCAGATACGAGATCTGCCTAGGCGGGATCAGAAGAATTAACATGTCAGGCGAGACTTTACCTTCTGTTTCTTCTGTTGTTTCAACTATCGTAGCAGGAGGAAGGATTATTGAAGGAAAACTTCCGTTTTCCGAAATTAATTTACCCTCGGCAGGGCAAAGAGTAGCAATATTCATGGCTCAGATAGACTTTAACTCCGATCAGATCGGCAAGAATCTAGTAAGCAACTGCCCAAGAGGCGAATCGGCTTTGGAAGACTGCTCAGCTTGGGATCTGGTCAAGGTAGAGATGGCTCAGCCAACCTCTATCGAAATCAGCCCGATGCAGTTGAGTCAATTTGCCTCCTTGACGGAAAATACAACCATCAAGGTTGCGGCAGATCGACGAATTTCCCGGAAGGGCGATAGTGAGTTCTATATTCCAAACATCATTGGACTTGACGGGATTAGGGTTAATTTGACTACTAATACTGTAGTTATTGGCGTTATTGAAGATGGCGCTATGGTGACTTCGGTTACCGGCAAAGTGAAGAAGTTCGGGAAATGCAAAATACTGGAAGCAACATGCGTCCAGCTTGTAGGTGGTAATCCAAACGAAAAACCGCCTTATCTAAATTCACGGAATTTATCTGTCGGACCAAACAACACCGGCGTATTGATTAAAACTACCGGCAAGGTTACACAGCTAATTGCTGGTGGTTTCATTCTCTCTGATGGGGGCAAGCCGATATCGGTTTTGCCAAGAACCCAGACCTCTGTTGCAGTAGGAGAGATGGTTATTGTAACCGGTATCTCCTGGCTTGACGCAACAAACGGCGGCCTGGAACTCAGGCTTGCCGAAGTGACTTCCGTAGGAGGTGTAGAATAATGAAAAAACTATTCTTCGTGATAGTTTTAATCATTCTCTCGGCATATTCAGCTTTTGCTGCGCTGCCGAACCCAAACTGTACTTTGCTTGATCTGGCCGACGACAAGAGAAACATCAAAATCTTCGTCATCAGATCTACAAATCCGGAAGTGCCAAATGTGGGTGCAAATTGTTTGGTACACTACGAGCTTTACGAGACAGATGGGATTACTCCCATCAAGGACGCGGAAATTGTCGGCGGCGGAACGCCTCCGACAAAAACAAATGCGTCGGGTGTAATTGAATATTGCACTCAATTTGGGGGCTCGTGGCCCTCAACTAGCACAGAAACTTCAATAACAATCACCATCACCAAAACAGAGGGTGAAGGTGAAAATGCTCATGAGGTTATCTATGAAGGCGTTTTTGCAAAGACCCAATGGTTCTCTTGGCTCTACCCGCGAGTAGTGGAGGACGCATTCTCCTGCATGGGCAGTGGGAATTACGTAATCCAGTATGATCGTTATGGACCAGAAAAATATGAATGTGAAAGCTGGGCCAATATTAGTGGCAGCTTTGAAACTGCCATTTATGACCAGATTGGCTCAGGAACCCTGAAGCCTAAGATACTGGCTGATCAGAATCTGAGTGTAAATATTGCAGCATCCAATTCATTTGGAATTGCTGCTTTTGAAGAATCTGGCCGTGCCATGGGGGATGCGCAGGTACAGGCGACACTGACCAGTCACAGTCGCGTTATATATGTACGAAGTGGTGCACCAAGTGATACTTTTGTGAGTGATACTGGTCTGCAACCTAGTAAGGCATTTGTTGTAGAGACTTGTAGCCCAAGCTGGTTTGTCAATAGGAATGTCAGAAGCCAGCAAGCATCGATCCAAAACCCACCTCCTCCACGTAAGGCATTGACTTATGCTCATGGAAATGTTTCATCAATTCCAGGGGCGAAGACTGGCAAACAATCCGCCGACTGGAGTGATTATCTCCAGGCAAGCGAGGATTATACTAAAAATAATCCAGAAGATGTTTCTCTCTTTGCAGATGCCGATCATTCTGCTTTTCAAAGAACGACTGTATCAGGAGAATTTCAGCCGATTTCGTCTTTTACTACGAGTCTAAATGGCTCGGCGTCAATATCTGGAGGCAAGGGAATTGCGGGGACTAAACTCGGAGCTCGTATCAACGGCGGGATGGCAACGACCGCAGAGGTATATAACCCTTTACTCACAGTCAATAACTAGGAGAAGGTTATGAAAATAAAATTATTTCTAGTAAGTCTGATCTTACTCTCTAATGCTTCATTCGCATATTCACTTCCAAGTGAATTGGGAAATGAAACATTGTTGTATAGTAAACGAGCCAGTATATACCTTTGGCTTGTCAGCGTGGCAGTCAAAGCATCGCCGACTTCTACTGCTGATTCCCTCCGGCAAAATTTAGAAAAGTATGGGCTGAAATATGTTTTCACCCAGCCGATTTCTATTTTCGCCGAAGAAGACAGCAACGGGACAATGAGTATTGTCCAGCAATTCAATGTTTCAGAAGAACCAGCCAGGTTCAATATACTAATCAAAAACAAGCGCAATGGAAAATTTCCTTGCTTGATAAAAGATAGGTATGTGCCTGGTAAAAAGGTTATTTGTGACAATCCAGAGCTCGCTGCTAAACTTGGGCGAGTTCCACTGAAAAACCGGAGCTTGATTGGTAATATTGTAGCAAAATATGGTTACATTGCCACTATTGACTCTATTGGGGTTATTGCAACTCCAAAGTTTTTCAGAGCGGGCATGACTGAGATTGCTTTTCAGCAAGCCTTGTCTGAAGCGTCGGAATACTACCTTGGAAAAGAGGATTGTTACAATTTGTATCTACAATCCAACAGGGATATGATCGCCGCCGCCGAAGACTTTCAGGCGAAGTTGCATGCTGTCAAAGAATTCAATGGTTTAACATTCCCGTTTTATAAATTGCCAATTCAGGCAAAAAAGAGCGTGTTGAACTTATTGGCTCTTAACCAATGGAGCCAATTCTGGAACATGATGGTATGTACGTCAACGGCTTCGAGCCAATAATGATATAGCTATTTCCATTTTGGAGCAAATGAGGTGTAGTGGCCGGACGTTTGCTTCAATCCCCGGCGCATCGATATGATGCGCCGGTTTTTTTTATAGAAAAATTATTTAGAAATTGCCAATCGAACACAAAATTCACTGCCTTCATTTGGCTGGGATGTGACGGTTATTTTTCCATCATGCAGATCAATTATTCTCTTGGCGATCGAAAGCCCGATGCCATATCCTATAAAATTTTCTTTGACTCTGGAGCTGTCTGACCTATAAAAGCGATTAAAAATATGCGCCTGGTCGCTCGCTTTTATCCCGATACCTTCGTCTTTTATCTTGACCAAAATATTATCTTTTTCTTTTTGAACCAAAATTCTAACCGTCGATTTTTCCGGACTATATTTGATCGCGTTATCTAGTAAAATTACAAAAAGTTCGATCAAGCTTTGTCGGTCTCCTTTGATTTGGAAATCTTCTAATTTATTATCAAAAACGATTTTTTTATCTTGGGCTAGACTCTCAATTTTTTCATAAGCCGAAACGATCAGATTCTCAATCGATAATTTTTGAAAATTTATTTGCACTTCGTTTTGATATCGCGCCAATTTCAAAAGGGCATTGGACAATGATTCTAGCCGCTCGATTTCTTCCAGATTACTCTCGAGCATTTCTTTTGCACTTTTCAGATCAAATTTTTTATCTCGAAGCCCTACTTCAATCTCGCTTCGCATTGCCGCCAGCGGCGTTTTTAATTCATGTGAAGCATCGGCTGTAAAATGATTTTGGTTTTCAACCAT
Organism: Candidatus Berkelbacteria bacterium; assembly: GCA_009885355.1. Lineage (GTDB taxonomy): Bacteria > Patescibacteriota > UBA1384 > VFKW01 > VFKW01 > VFKW01. The sequence continues at coordinate 7,804 of VFKW01000002.1, read as the reverse complement.
TTCTTCGATCGGTTCTAGTGTTTTTTTAGCGAAAAAATAACTCCCAACCGCCGAAAGCAGTAAAATAGCTAGATTAAAATAGAATAGCTGATTAATAAGATTATCCAAGCTTTCATTTAGCTGATCATCATGAACTTTAGCGATATTAATTTCCAGATCAGGAATAATTTGACCATGAGGCATTCGTTGAAAAACTCTCACTTGACGGTCTAGTCCACGGTTTATTTCTCTGGAGGACAATCGATAAATGACCACGCTAAACATAATACTAATAGACATCACTATTAACACATAATATATCGTCAATCGAATATATGCAGATTTAAAAGTCATCTTATTTAATCCCTATTTTATAACCAAATCCACGCACAGTGTGGATCAATTCTGGCAATGTTTTAAAAGGTTTGTCGATTTTATTTCTTAAATATCCAATATAAACCTCAACTGTGTTATGTAGAACGTCAGCGTCATAATCCCAGACATGGGAAATAATATTGTCTTTAGTCAAAATTCGGTTTGGATTTCGCATCATATATTCCAAAAGGGCAAATTCTTTGCTTGATAATTTAATATTTTTATTCCCCCGCATTACTTCAAATTTTACTCGATCAAGGGAAAGATCAGATACAGTTAATTTACTATTTGTAATTTCCTGTGGTCGTCGCATCAGGGCTCTTACTCGCGCCAACAGTTCTTCAAATGAAAAAGGTTTGGTCAGATAATCATCCGCACCCGCATTTAATCCCGCTACTTTATCAGAAACCTTATCTTTGGCCGTCAACATGATAATTGGCGATTTTACAGAGTTTTCTCTTAAAGCCCGACAAATATCCACTCCATCCATGCCTGGCAGCATCCGGTCCAAAACAATCGCGTCATATTCAATATTCATCGCCGAGCCAAATCCATCTTCACCATCATATGCCACATCAACAGCATAAGACTCTTGTTCGAGGCCTTTTTTGATTGCATTTGCGATTTTGTGATCATCTTCAATAATTAATATTCTCATGATATTACATTATACCACAATCCTGAATTATTCCTGAGAATGTACTATGAGCAGTTCAGCTTGACAGTGTCAATGTTATAGCCTATAATTTCAACCATTCGTATCTAAAATAAGGATTTGCAAATGCCAATAAAAAATTTGAAAAAAAATAAAAAATGCCAAGAATTATTGGCGGATTATTATGATAAATCCAAAAAATACGGTTTGCCCAAAGCCGAACCTTTGATTTTTGATTTAAAAAATATTGAATCCGTAAACACAATTTCAGAACCATTAAATAGTTTAAAACTTTTAGCCAAGGAAATGATTGCCTCCGAAATCACATTTTATAATCCATCAAAATTGATTGAGCAAGATGGCAAAAAACGTCTAGCTATAAGAGTCGAGCCAAAATCGCGCGAAGATAATTCCCATGTATTATTTTTTGAAGAAAAAAATGGTATTTGGCTTGCTGTCGGCGAGTCGCCCCATTTGCATCTTCAAGATCCTTTTTACGTCGATAATATTCATGGCTGGCAAATTCTAGGCGGCGTTGAGGTTAAAAGTAGTCGCAAAGAAAAGCATCTTTCGTACAGAACGGTTTTTTATCGCTACAAAAATAATATAAATGAGATTGCCGAGCCTTTTGCGATTGGTCCACAAAATATGAAGGATATTCGTCTGATAGAATTGGAAAATGGCCGCATCGGTGTATTTACTCGACCTCAGGGCGGTATTTATGGTCATGGTAAAATCGCCTATCTTGAAATAAGTGATTTAGCAGAACTAACGTCTAAAAAGTTTTTAGAGGCAAAAATGATTGAGGATCAATTTAGCGATGGAGAATGGGGCGGGGTAAATGATTTGTATCTATTAAAAGATGGGCGAATCGGCATACTCGGCCATATTGCACATTTTGAAAATAATTATCGAAAAAATTACTATTCGATGAGTTTCATTTTTGATCCAAAAACCCTCAAAGCCACTCCGATAAAGATTATTGCCAATGCCGCCGATGTTGGTTTTACTATCGGTCGCAAAAAGGAGATCTTGGGCGACGTCATCTTTAGCGGTGGACTTAAAATTGAGGGTAGGCGCGCCAAACTTTACGCCGGCATCAATGATATTGGTGCTGCTTGCTTTGACATTGCCAATCCGTTTATAAATTGCTAGATAAATTATATATCTTTAAAATATTCCAATAATTTATCATGTTCTTCTTGCCCGTAGTATTTAAAATCAGGATTTTTTCGATTAATTTTTCTCTGATATTCAGTTATAGCTATCCATTTTACACCAGAAACTTCTTCTTTTTGAATTATGATTTCATCTAAATCAATATCTTTTTTAATAAGATAAACATCTATCAGATGATTAACGCTGCCCTGGCTGGTAGTAAGGCGTCTTTTGAGTGTAAACATTTCTGTTAAATCATTTTTTTGAAAAAATAAACCCAGCTCTTCTGAAAGTTCTTTGAGCGCGCCATCGATACTGGAAAATCCCGCCGGCACATGACCTTCACAAGAAATTGACCACATGTTTGGATGTGATTTCCTCGATGCTGAACGTCTCTGGATCAATAATTCATTTTTTGAGTTAACGATAAAAACCTGTATTACGCGATGATAAAGATTTTGGTCATGCACTTTTCCACGCTCCTCAATCTGTCCCGTTGGATTTCCATCTTCGTCAATAATATCTAAATATTCCATTTTTGCCTCCTGGAATTCGTTTAATAAAGAACTTTTTCCATATTAACATGTTCAACACCGATTGATATATGTTCAGAATTTTCAATTAATTTATATTCATTTTTCAAATAAAAATTTTGGCTGGATTTCCTGGCTTCGATAATTATTTTTTTCAAGCCTTGTTTTTGAGCTTCTTTTTCCAGCGCTTCGATAATTTTCGTACCAATTTTTAAACCTCGAAATTTTTCAAGCACGGCAATCTGTTTAATTTGGGCAGTCGAGTCTGATTTTGGAAACAACATACCTGTGCCGCAGATTTGATCATCAGCAAGGGCAATGACATGAAAACATCTATCTTCACCTGTCATTTTTTCACTGCCCACCGGCATTCCAAGCGGCTTGCGTAAAACTTCCCAACGGACGTGATAATATTGGTCAAATTCTTCTTTGGTTTTCGGCTTTTTGATTATTATATTCATAAATGTATTTTAACATAAATTAAATTTCGTCATCCCGGAAGCGGGTGGCACCCGATATCCGGGATCTATTATTCTAATTTATATTATATTTATTATTTCAAAGCATCCCTGCCTGGAAACTTATCCGAGCCGATTTGCTCTTCGATTCGGAGTAATTCGTTGTATTTACAGACTCGTTCTGATCTACATAATGAACCGGTTTTGATCTGTCCTGTGCCAAGTCCGACGACAAAGTCGGCGATTGTGGCGTCTTCGGTTTCGCCGGAGCGATGAGAAACGACTGCTGTATAGCCAGCTTTGTGGGCCATATTGATGGCGTCGATGGTTTCGGACACAGTGCCGATTTGGTTTAATTTGATCAAGATCGAATTGGCAGAACCGTTGTCGATGCCTTGTTGCAGTCTTTTAATATTGGTCACAAAAAGGTCGTCGCCGACGATCTGAATTTTGCCGCCGAGTCTTTCAGTCATCAATTTATAACCGTCCCAGTCGTCTTCGGCCAAGCCGTCTTCAATCGATACGATTGGATATTTTTCACACCAGTTTGCGTAAAGGTCCACCATTTCTTCTGATGTCAAAACTTTACCTTCGATGGCGAGGTTGTATTTGCCGTCCTCGTGCAGCTCGGTGGCGGCGCCGTCGATGGCAATGAAGATGTCTTCGCCTGGCACATAACCGGCTTTTTTGATCGCTTCACAGATCACTTCCAAAGCGCCTTCGTTTGATCCCAGCGCTGGAGCGTAACCGCCTTCATCGCCAACCGATGTACTGAGGCCGCGTTCTTTTAATATTTTTTTAAGTGCATGAAAAACTTCAGCGCCATAGCGAAGAGCTTCCTTAAATGATGGTGCGCCAAGCGGCATGATCATAAATTCTTGCAAGTCGGTCGAATTTTCAGCATGCTTGCCGCCATTTAAAATATTCATCATTGGTACTGGCAGTTGAAGCGGTTTTCCAGTTTGTCCGATTTGTTCAAAATATTGATACAGTTTTTTGCCTTCAGACTTGGCGGTGGCGTGGGCAAAGGCCAGTGAAATGCCAAGAATTGCATTTGCACCTAGTCGGCCTTTATTTTCAGTCCCATCAATCTCAATCATCTTATCATCAAGTGATTTTTGATTAAATTCACTGCCAACCAAAGCATCTTTGAGTTCTGTATTTGCGTTTTTAACTGCAGTTTGTACGCCGAGTCCCGAGTAGCGGGATTTGTCGCCATCGCGAAGTTCAACGGCTTCGTAAGAACCGGTGGAAGCGCCAGATGGCACAGCCGAGCGGCCAAATGAACCGTCTTCGAGAGTCAAATCGACTTCCACGGTTGGGTTGCCGCGAGAATCGAGTATTTCGCGGGCATGGATTTGAGAGATTTTGGACATAGAAACTCCTTTGGGTTAGTTAGCCACCGCCGGTTGGCGGGGTCCCGCTGCGGCGGGATAAGCAGTAAGCTGGTAAGCCCCTAAGAGACCACCTGGTGGCTGATATGCAAACTGCTGGAATTTAATTTACTCTATTATATTATCAGGAAATGCGGGTTTGGACAAGTCTAAAAATGATTTAGTCGATCTTAATCACTTCATTTTTATCAAATGTGAATATTATTTTCCCCATACTTTCCAGCCCCTTTTTATTCAAATTTGGGAATTTTTGATATTCCAAAGAACCAACTATAACATATTTTATTTGATATTTTTCAATGATTTGTTTTATTTGTGTATTATCTTCGGCAGTATATAATGTTGTAACATCTTTTTGAGTATCATCAACAATTTTATTCTGCCCTCGCCATAGCCATTCGTGGACATACCAGCCAACCGGTGTCGGCAATCCGGTATACGCCGAGCGCATATTAAAAGCAGAATAACTATCGCCAAACGCTTCGGCTACAACGGGTTGCCCATGTATAGTGTCCAGAAATTTTAAAAGTTCATATTCGCCATTATTTTCGGATTTTAAATATGCCGTACCATCCAATCCAATGTATTTATAAGTCATAATTTTTACCTTTTTGCCGTAATAACCCGGGACCCCATAAAAAATAAATATAAATGAACATAAAAATACCAGTCCCAATTTTACAACCGTGATGTATCGGATCCATTTTTTCTTGATTTCTCTTAGGGCGTACACAAAAACATATCCGATCGTCACCGAATATACAATAAAAGCCTCAAAAGTGAATTTGAACATTGTGTTTGCCCTCTGGTATTCTGCTCCATAAATATCCTTGATATAAATTACTTCCGGCACCAGTGTCAAACAAAAAGCCATTATCAGTAAAATGAAAACATATATCTGTGAAAAATTAGTATCATGTAATTTTTTCTTATATATTTTTTGAATAAAAATTATTTGAAAAATGAGTAAACACAAGATAAAAAATCCCCACAATACTAAAAATTGATAAAGCGGCGTGTGATGAGTTGCTAGCCCGATGCCATGAGAAAAAAATTGGAATTTTGTCATAAATGGGATGATAAAAATAAAAAATCCGATATACGAAAAACAAGCAAAAGTAAATAAATTTGAAATCAATGATCGATTGTCACGCTTTATTAACCCTGGAATCACCGCCGCCACTACTCCTAAAACTATCAAAGCCGGCGCGTCCCAAGTATTGGTCATAAAAATTATCGCCAACGTAATCCCGAGCAATATACAAGTAATAATTTTATTTTTGAAATTATCAGCGTGTAAAATAAAAAGATAAATCAGTACAAGTGCAGTCAACACAAATGGAATATCCAAAACATGGCCATGTAAATCGGACACTATAAATGAATAAGCAGGAAATTCATGAATGGTTTTATCACTAACGGGCGGCATATAGCCGATATATCGCGTTGCTTGCGGGTACCAATATTGTCCGATTTCCCCATGGAAAAGCCCGATTTTTTTAAGAATTGGCAAGATAGTGCTAAAAATAATCGTTTGTAAATTCCCTGCAAATATGATAAAAAATGCCGACATCAGTCCGCCGGCTATCGCCGGCTTGATTTTTTTATATGTCAAAAAAATCAAATTACTTGTAAATGAAAAAGTTAGACTAAAAGCAAAAGCAAAAAGCGTTGCAACCATCAAATTAAAAGTCACATTTGCTTTTAAAAAAGATAATTTTGTTAAAAAAGCCGTCAGATAATGTCCGTAATAGTAATAATTGATTGGATGTCCTGCCAGCCACATATCTTGGGGCGGCATAAAATCCGTCCGCATTATGGAATTTATAAATCCAAAATCCATAAATTTCTCAAGTGTATTAAGTTCCGGCCGCAAAGCGCGCAAGTAAGCCCAAAAAAACAACGCAAAAACAAATAAAACCTCTTCAAAAATTAAAATTTTATATTTTTGTTTTACTAAATCAAACGCATTTTTCAATTTTTCAGCATATCCTCGATTTAAAAGTAGTAATATTAAGATAATAAATATAAAATAGATATTAAATGCATTAAATCGGGCAACTTTAATAAAAGAAAGCAAAAATACAACAAAAGAAAAAACCGTCAGCCCGATAATTTTTGAAAATGCATATCCTCGGTCATAAAATTTATCAAATACAGGTGCTAAAAAGATAAATGCAAAAATACCGACAAAAAATATCGGTGCATACCATTGTATAGTTGTTAGTAAATCATGCAGCATTACAATATAATAGTGTCATTTTTCGATCTTTCATGCAAGTGGACAGCCATTTGACAATCATGAAACAACGCAATATATTGGACTTAGCAACTAGCATCTCTAAAGGAGGCCTGTGAAGGGTAAGTTTATCGTAATTGATGGATCAGACGGCGCCGGCAAAAAGACTCAGTCTGATTTTTTGATCGCCAAATTAAAAGATATGGGCCGGGAAATCGGCTATTATGACTTTCCCCAATACGATAAAAGCATCTTTGGCCAAATGGTCGGCAGGTATTTAAACGGCGAATTCGGTGAAGCTGACGAGGTCAGCCCTTATCTCAGTTCAATGCTATACGCCGGCGATCGTTGGAGCGCATCCCAGGATATGAAAGCTGATCTAGACGCCGGTAAAATAATCATTTCCAATCGCTACACCCAATCAAACATGGCTTTTCAGGGCGCCAAAATTAGTGACCCAGCCCAAAAGAAAAAATTTATGGAATGGCTCAAAAAATTGGAATTCGAAGTCTATAGCATTCCAAAACCGGATTTGGTGATATACCTATATATGCCCTATAAAATTAGCCAGGCACTAGTTGATAAAAAAGACGAACGCAATTATACTAAGATGAAGCGCGATATTCACGAAAAAAATGCCGATTTCCTGCAAAGAGTGGAAAATCAATATCTGCAATTATCAAAAGAAAATGCCGAATGGGAAATAATCGAATGTATTAAAGATAGCAAATTAATGTCCATAGAAGAGATTGGAGGCAAGGTTTTTCAAAAAGTCGCACAAAAGATAAATATTGAAAACCAAGAAAGCTCAATCGAGCAGGGGATAGAACAAATTTTACAAAATTTATCGCCAATGGAAGAATTGGCGAGTTAACTAAGGAGGCAATATGAAACAATATCTAGATCTGTTGCAAAAAATCATGGACGAAGGCATCGATCACGAAGATCGCACTGGAGTTGGCACCAAAAGAATTTTTGGACATCAGATGAGATTTGATCTTTCCAAAGGTTTT
>VFKW01000062.1 GCA_009885355.1 Candidatus Berkelbacteria bacterium | reverse complement strand
CGCAACGGAGGCCCTTATCCTTAACCCATAAATCTGCAGTCCCACTGCAAAAAAAGAAAAGCCCTCGACTTCTCTAGAATAAAATATATAATTAATTTGAAATTTGTTATTTACTTACTAGCTTATTGCTTATCAGCTTACTGCTGATTTTGCCATCGCCAGATAAGATAGTAAATAACAAACAATCGACTCTGCCCCTTGATTTAAATTTATCCCATTATGCGTCAACCCATCAAAAATCCCTTGAGTCTCTTCATTGATCAAGGACATGTTATTTGTATTATTGCCAAAAAACCAACTCCACCACAAATTGGCTGTTTTCATGTATTTTTTTTCATTTGTGACTTCAAAAGCTTTGATATTGGCCAATATCATATCACAGACATCGACAACTTGTTGATCATAAAGCGCCTTTTTTTGCCCTTTCATATACCAGCCATTTTGCCCGATCGGCGCTGGAATGCCATCAACCAAGCACTTGGTATTTAAAAATTTTAAGCTTTTCAACCCGACATTTTTATAATCTTCCCTGCCGGTCATTTTAAACGCTTGGAGCATCGCAAAAGGCATAATCGCATTTGAATATGTCAGGTGATTTTCAAACCAATGCCAAGTTTCTGTTTCATGTTTTGCATATTTTCGGGTCAATTTATCGGCAATTCTTTTGACTTTTATTTCATCCCCGGCATAAAAATAACCCAGGAGTGAAAATGCTCTCGCTCTTTCGTATTTTATCGAACGTAAATCAAATTTAAAATTATCCATAACTTTTTTGGCTTTTTTTGCCAACTCTGGATCAATGTCGGCTTTTCCAACCATATATCCCAATGCCCAGATCGTGCGCCCCTGAGAATCCTGTGACCCGCAAAGATCGATAAAATTCCCAGCTGAGCTGGAAAAGTTATGAAAAAATCCTGATTCCATTTGTGCCCGGTCGATATATCGAAAATAGATCTTCGCCAGATCTAAAACTTTTTGATCCTTAAATAATTCATAATATTGATAAGCCACGATAATCGCTCTGGCATTATCATCAATCGAGTAGCCAAATTTTTTATCCGGCTCATTAAAACGACAATGCTGGTAAAGGCCTTTTTGCGTCGTTAGATTATATATGTGATTTAGTGACGGAGGCTCACTTAAATTAATTGTTGTCATCTACATTTCCTACCCTTGACTCTTTATTTATCAATCTAAAGAGGTTGAGGTGTTTAAGGGCAACATTTGACCAAATCATCATTCGACCATAACTATAAGCCTTTTTTTCAATTTCTTGTCTTTTTTCAGGATTATCGAGCAAATCGATCAAATTTACAGTGATTTCTTCCAGATTTTTCATTTTGACCAAAACCCCACGTCCCTTTGCTAGCACTTCTTTAGCATAAAGATATTCGGTCGAGATGCAGGCTTTTCCAGTTCCGAGCGCATAGGCCAATGTCCCCGATGCTATCTGTTGCGATCCAAGATAAGGTGAAATATAAATATCAGTCGCGCGTAAATATTGTACCAATTCGTCCAGAGATAAATATCTATTGATAAATTCTACATTCTTTTCCAATTTTTTTTCCTTGACAATCTCAAGCAACTTTTCTCGGTAAGCTTCGCCTTGTTTTTTGACCAAATTTGGATGAGTCGCCCCGATGATCAAAAATTTCAAAGTCGGATATTTTTCAACCACTTCTGGTAAGGCTTCTAGTACATATTCGATTCCCTTACCAGGGTTAATCAATCCGAAAGTTGATAAAATCGTATTATTTTCAAAGCCTAATTCATTTTTATAATGTAATGTCGGTCCATATGGAATATCTGGCACGCCATGAGGGATGACAATAATTTTTTCTTTGTCGATGCCATATACTTCTTCTAGTCTGTCAGCCGCCGCTCCGATCATCACCACAATAGCCTTGCTCAACCTTGCGATATCTTGGACGATTTTCTTGCGTTGTTCGCCTGGTTTTTCCAGCACTGTATGAAAAGTCGTCACGATTGGTTTTTCGATTTTTTCCATAAAAGGCACGATCATTTCGCCGTTTTCCCCGCCAAAAATCCCAAATTCATGTTGGATGTGGATAATTTCGGCGCTTGATTGATTGATATATTCGATCCCTTTTTCGTAGCTTTCCCAGTTTTCCTGCTTTATCCTATATTTTACTTCCCAAGGATAAATTCGATCATCTCCATTTTCATCCATTGCCATGATTTCAGCCAAACATAACGGGTTCAAAACATTGATCGCCGTTGTCAAATCTTTCGTAAAAGTAGCGATCCCGCATTCACGTGGAATATAACTTCCAACGCATATAATTCGGACCACTTTCTCCTGTTGAGCTAATTTTAATTCTAAGGAGTTTGTCATAAAACCTTTTCAAATCCAAAAAAATATAGTAATATATAGCTATAAATAAAAAAATAAATATATAATTTCACTTAAATAATAGTCTAATTTACAAAGAAAGTCAATGTATAAAGATTAAATAAGCTCTATTTTTGCTTTCGCAAAAAAGTAGTAATAGCGATTTCCCACAATCATCGCGGGGGTGCCCTATGTCAAAATATACATACAAATCATTAAAAAATATTGATAAAAAAGTAAACCATGTTATGGAAAAATTAGGCTTGCAGTCTGATAATTCTGTCGAAGAAGCGATTAATGGGCGTCAAAATTTTTATCTCTCCGTCACTCATTACAAGGGAAAAAAGATATTATTTAAAGCTCGTATTGCTGACCATCGTGTTTTAAAACAATGGAACAAAAACTTTAAAAACGAAAGACGTTTCCTTAAAACTATGGAAAAACAACACTCTGACAGCTATCTGATCAAACGATTGCCGGTTTATGTAAGTTCACAAATGACCGATTGTGAATGGTTGATGTGCGAATATATCGAGGGTCACACCATCGGCGCCAGCTGTATGGCCTATGATAATCCAACCAAGCAAAGCATGGATGAGGTTGTTGATTTGCTTTTAGATATTCAGCAATTCCCAATTCACGAATTCGCCGAAAAGCATTCTTGGGCCAAAAAATTACTCGTTTGCGATTACCAATGGTATCATAATTCATTCCACCGTTTGATCAAGAGAAAAGGCCGCACCATCAGACAAGTTCTGCCTAAAAAAATGCTTGATCAGGCCGATGATATCATTCAAGCTAGCGCCGATATCATTGATCGCAACTGTAATTTATTTGTCCACGGTGACTTCCACCCTGCTAATGTCATGATGTTTGAAAAATCCGCCGTCGCTGTTGATTGGGAAGAAATCCACTTTGATAATGTTTCCTGCGATATCGCCGATCTCTGGTTTAAGATGACTGACAAGCTCGAAGAGCGACGCTATCTATTATTGAAATTCGCCGAAAAAACCTTTCAAAATGAAGATTTTGAAGAACTCTTTAGATTAAATTTACTAGTTCGACTGCCCGAAGAGATTTATTGGCTTCGCCGCTTGATCTTGCTCGATCATCCTGACAAAGAAAGAATAGAAAAACTCATTGAAGTATGTTATTCTAATTATGAATCAGCTATCAAGGGAGTAAAATTAAGTGAGTACGAATAATCAATTCAATGCCTTTATTTCCCAAGATAATTTTATCGACCCTATAAATGATAAAAAAGCCGAAGTCGTTTACTCAGACAAATTTGTCAACGGCTCTGTTTTTGATGAAGAATTCATTCAAAAAGAAAGAATTTTATCAAAAAGTGCTAAAACTATCGTTTTTGATCTTGACGAGACTATGCGCGGTTGGGATCAAAACAAAAACGAAGGTTTCTTGCGCCATTCCTTGAAAAATGTATTAGATCAGCTCAAAGATAAAGATTATCGCTTGATTATCTGGAGTGCCTCAATCCGCCCCTCGATCCAACAAACTTTAAATAAATATCCTGGTTTTGATAAATATTTCGCGCACATCATCTCCTCTGAAAACTATAGTTATAGTTTCTTGTCTGAATCTACCCGCGACTATCTCCATAAAATTTCCCCAAATTATTATCATCTTTTAAAGGCTGTCCAGGCCGATAATATTGACCCAGATACTGGCCGTCCTTTTTATCGTCCGACCAAAAATATCGCTTTATTTGATTGGTCGTTATTAATCGATGACGACCCAAATATTATCGAAGAGGGTCAGACTTTTGGTTTCAATTCGATGCGAATTATACCTTATAAATATGAAAATCCCGACAATGCCGATCTATTGCCTGAAAAACTCATCAAAATCATCGAGGATGATTTTGAACAAAACATGGCCCAGCGCATCATCGCCAACGTAGAAGGCAAACCCTCCTTGCCTGAGCATAACTATATCGTCGAAGATTAAATTCTATACGTAGTCCAGGCTACTAGGTGGCCACTTCGGGGCTTTAGCCTGCATCGACAAGATAAATCTTGAGCTACAATACAAGCCCCGTAGTCCAGGCTTTAGCCTGTTTTTTAACAGCCTCTTAATTTAAGTTAAGAGCTATTTTTATTTTACATTAGGTTTAATGCCCCGCAGCTTGCTGTATGTGAATATCCCCCTTAGTCGTCATTCCGGTCGGGATGGGATCCCAGAACCGGAATCCAGGAAACCTTAAAACTGGATCCCGGATATCGGGTGCCACCCGCTTCCGGGATGACGATACGGGGTAGTTTATTTGTAATTTGTTAGTTGTGAGTTGTAGTTTGACATCGTCGAGCATGTGATCGCCACCGCCAATGCATCCGCCGCATCGTCCGGTTTCGGGATCTTTTCCAATCCTAAAATCGCCTTAACCATATTTTGGATCTGCGTTTTATCTGCCCGCCCATATCCGGTCACCGCTTGTTTAACTTGCAGGGGAGTAAACTCGGCGAACTTTTTTCCAGCCAGAGCAGCCGTCAGCACTGCCACCCCTCGCGCCTCGCCGACACTCATTACTGTTGTTGTATTTTGGGCAAAAAATAATTTCTCCACCGCCACTACATCCGGTTCCAATCGAGCAATTAATTCCTGTAGTTTTTCAAAAATTATCACCAATCTCTTGGATAAATCCGTCTTCGCCGGCGTCTCAATACACCCATATTCCACCATCACCATCTTCGAGCCAACACAATCAATCACCCCCCAACCCATTCGCCCCGTCCCCGGATCAATCCCAAGTATCCTCACCTTCACTCCTTATTTTTCATAATGTTAACAGACGGTTCTCCACAGGGTCGAACAATATTAATATATATATTCTTCGAGCGAAGTCGAGAAGTTTCATCATTGTCATCCTGAAAGCGAATGTAATTCGATGTTCAGGATCTCCTCATTCAAGATCTCATTTAAAATAATTAAAATCCGCCCTCTGATCTATCAGATCATATGCTTTTTTAATATCCTCAAGTGAGAAAATATCAATAATTTTAAATTTGCCAGACGTCGTTTTATTCTCTAAATTATGTTTGACTTCTAAAATATGAACCAAGCCCCAATAAATCCACTTGCCATCAACATTCTCCACCAAAAACACCCTCACCGGAGGAGCTTGAAATATTCGAATAGCGGGCTTATCACAAAATTCAAAGACTCTGTCTTTAAAATCTTCCGCCATAAATGGATTTTCTTCGTGTTTTGATATAATTAGTTCACTTGGAAACCCTTGTTCTTTAGTTATCTGCAAAGTATCATTTATCTCAATATAACTTCCCATTTGTACCTACCTTTCGTCATTCCGGACGGGATGGGATCCCAGATCCGGAATCTATTTTCTTAATTCTTATAAGCTTACTGCTTACTAGCTTACGCAATCCTTTCAAGGATTTCATCCGCAATATCAAAATTACTAGAAACAGTCGTCACATCATCGAGATCTTCTAAATGATTTATGAGTTTCACTATCTGCATCGCCGTTTTTTCATCTTCCACTTTAATGGTCGTATTTGGCTCCCATGATAAGTTTACGTCTCTAGCTTCATAACCCGAAGCTGCCATTGCCACCCGTACTTTATCCGTCTCTTTCACTTCCGTATAGACGGTTAATTCTTTATCATTTAGTTCAAAATCATCCGCCCCAGCCTCGATCGCCGCCATTTCCGCTTCTTCAGCATCTTTTCCGGCCATATCGAAATTCATAATCCCGCGTTTTTTAAATTGATAAGAAACTGCTCCAGCTGCCGCCAATTTACCGCCGATTTTATTGAAAACTGATTTTACTTCAGCCGATGTGCGATTACGGTTATCTGTGGCCGCCTCGATCAACATTCCCGTACCCCCCGGTCCATAAGCTTCATACATAATATCTTCGATCACAGCAGCTCCACCCTCACCAGTCCCGCGCTTGATCGCTCGTTCGATATTTTCTTTCGGCATGTTCGCATTTTTAGCTTGATCCATCGCAATTCTCAATGAAAAATTCATCGTCGCATCCCCGCCACCTTGCCGAGCGGCGATCGAAACTGCATTCGCCAGCCTAGTAAAAACCGTCGAACGCTTAGCATCCGTCGCACCCTTGGCCCGTTTAATTGTCGCCCACTTACTATGTCCACTCATATTTTTCTCCCTTCAGTAATAATTATCATCCCAACCTTCCCCCATTGTCATCCCAGCGCAGGCTGGGATCCAGCCCATTTCTTTATGTCATCCTCTAGTCGGAAGTAATGCGCTCCGACACCTGCCTGCCGGCAGGTCGGGGATCTGCTTGGAATCCATTTATTTGAAAATTTTAAATTTTAAATTGAAAATTCACTCTGAGTATACCATATCTTTTCCCTTGACAAAAGAGGGTAAAACTGTTATAATTCACACATCTTGGGCTTGGGCCCCGACCTGGCGAGGTCGTACACACATACGCTGTCTTCTTGCTTGCCAAGGCAAGAACGATGAAAGGTACATTAAAATGGCAAATAGCACGAGAATCAAAAATATCGGCAGGCTTGACTACCCGTGGTGGCTTGGAAATTATGATTCCAGTCGTGTTTGGGACGACAACCATCTCTACCATATTCAAATGGTACTCAAACTTGATCATCCCATTGAGATCGAGGACTTTATTCTGGCAGAAAACAAAACTTGGAAAAAAAACCCGACCAAAGATGATTTAATCGATGGGATAATAGAACTCGTCCAAATTCGGGCGACAACTTTAGACAAAGCATCTCCTAGATTTTACTCTGATGCACTAATGAGGATGTTGCCAGAAGGTTTGATTTCCGCATTATGTAAATTCCATCTCCAATGGAATGAAGTCATGAACTGCGGTTTGACATCAACCAGCGACGGAAAAGGCCTTGCACATATCAGGATCGATATCTGGCAATCGGAGCCACTGCGCTCTAAGATTGGCTATCTTGAGAATTTTGCCCTTCGTTTGAACAGGGCTCTAGTCGACAAATCTAGTAACAGTGGCAAGGTCCTTACCAATTGCAGGTGCGGCAAGCAGTTTCAAGTAGATTCTCGCACCTCACCAACCCCTTTTCATAACAGAGATGATGGGAAATTCTGTGACGAAAGTAATCGAATGGGCACAACAGAACATGATAATTGTCTAGTTCGTTCATAAGTAAAGCGGGAGCCTAAAAAACTCCCGCTTTTTTCATACTCAAGTTTTTAAGAAACTGCTGTATTTCCCCTTGACGAAACCCCATCAGATAAATTATTTAGTTGAATATATTTTATAACTACTTCCATCGCTCGTTACTTCTATTCTTCCATCCTTATCTGTCCGATAGATTTTCACCCCATTTTTATTTAGTAAATTAATTATCGACGGTTTTGGATGGCCAAAGCTATTTTTCCCGACCTCGATCACCGCTACGCTCGGCTTTATTTTATCCAATAAATCACTCGTCAAACCCGTCGCACTCCCATGATGCGGCACTTTTAATATATCAGATTTTAAATTTTCCCTTGACGATTCCAGATCAGATACTTGATCTGTGCTCAAATCCCCCGTCAAAAGTAAAGTAAACTTTCCATAACTCCATCGTGTCACCACATCCGCCTCATGCTGATCCTCTGGTCTCTCGCCCTTAAAACTTTCAACTGGATAAACCACCCGCACTTTTACTTGGTCAAAATTCATCTCGTCGCCCTCTTTTACTATCCGCGTCTTGATCCCTTTTTCTTTTATCAAACTCAGCATTTCCAAATATTGATCGCTCGTATGAATCGCCCCCGACAGCCAAATCTCGCCGACTTTATATCGTTTCAAAACTCCGATCAATCCGGATATATGGTCGCTGTGATTGTGTGTCACCACGATCAAGTCCAAATCCCGATCCCAAAACGGCATCACTTCACCCAACTGGGACAAAACTGTATCTTTTGGTCCGCCGTCGATCAAAGCGTCCTTGCCGTCAGGCATCGACAGATATATCGCATCGCCCTGCCCTACATTTAAAAAATCCATCTTAAATACTGGCGATTGATTATTTGAACCCACGCCCGCCCAGACCACCCCGGCAATTATCAACAAAGCCAGCCAAATTCTATATCTCATTCTCACTCCGCGCTCGAAATTTTAAAACATAATAAAGCCACATGACCAATCCCAAATATGGTATCAGTAAATATCTCCAATGCGTGCTCAGTATCAAAGAAGCGTAGGGGATTGCCGCCAATTCTTTCACCAACCATACTACTATATATAGTACCAGCCAGACTCCATAACTCAATATCTGCCCCAGTGGAAAATAAATAATCGCTCCACCTAGCACCAAAAACCCAAGCGACATCACCGTCGGGATAAGCGGTAAAATTATTAAATTTGCAAGAGGGGAGACCACGGAAAAACTTTTAAAATAATACAAGATAATCGGCATCGTCAGCACTTGTGCCGACAGAGTCGAGAAGAATGCTTCTTTCAAATTCTCCGGCACCCTTTTCATCAATCCCCTCTCCCCTACTCTCTCGACAAAAATTGGATTGAACAATATCAGTCCCAAGGTTGCCACCACCGATAATTGAAAACCTATATCCCCTATTAAAATCGACGGCTTCTGAATTATCATCAATATTGCCGCCAAAACCAAGCTATTTAAAGCAAAAGCCTTCCGTCCAAAAAGGCGAGCTACGACTACCAAGCTCGCCATCGCTCCAGCTCGGACGACTGACGCCGATCCACCGGTTAAAATGATAAATCCCAAGATCATTCCCAGACTCAAGCCCATTCGAAGCTTGTATGGCAGCGGCTTGCAGGCTAAATAAAATGAATTTATTACCATCGTCACATTATAGCCTGAAACTGCAATAATATGCGTCAAACCGGTCGTTTTAAAATCTTTCGTCAGCTCATATCCGATCCCGTCTTTCCCGCCAAACAAAATCCCATTCAATAAGCTTCCATAAGGTTCAGCGATCAATCGTCGTACCGTGTCTAGAAAATAAAGATTTAGCTTGGTCAGCCAAAATATTAAAAATCCAAGCCATCCGCTTCCGATCAAATTATTCTCGCCCATCAGATTGCTATATGCTAGCCCAAGATAAAATAAGATCCAAAAGTAAATAAAAAGCTTAATTTTTTTATTGGCAATCAAAAATAAAACTATTACAAGAGTCACGCAAACCCCGCCGATGATCGTATAATCAGCTTTTAACCAATTATTTGCCCCAATTCCGAGCATCAAGCTCAGGCATGAATATAAAAATAACCTTGACTGACTCATAATATTATTCTACCATACAGATAGGAGGAAATATGAAAAATACAAGATCCTATGTTTTATGTTTTTTTGCGACCATTCTTATTGTATTCACTTTTATCCCAAAAACTTTCGCCGCCCCTGGGCCAAGTTATTTAGTAGTCAATGAAAAGACCAAGCAATGTGGGGAATATTGGACAGGTGATGAATTTGGTCAGAATAACTTGCCAAATGGGTGGGTGGACGCCGTCACTAAATCAAAAACAGGCCTTAAGACAGAAACCTCAGCTATCCCTAGTGAGACTGAAAAACAATGCACCGACCTGGGATATACCTATGTCGAAAACATTGACCCAAATAGAAACCTCATTACAGTTTTATTATTATCAGTTTTACTTATCGGTGTTGTCATAGGTATTGTATTATTTTCAAAAAGAAAAAAAGGAAAGAAAAGATAGGAATGGAGATAAAATGATCAAGAAAAAAGATGAATCAAAACCCCAAAAAGAAAAACAGCCAAAAATCGATCCAAAGATTTCTGAGCTTGAAAAGCAGGTTGCCGTGCTCCAGATAGAAAAAGCCGATCTGGCCGATTCTCTCAAACAGATCGCCGCCGATTTTGCCAATGTCCGCCGCCGCCATGACGAAGAAAAAACCCGAGGTTCATCTCTGGCCACCAACGGTTTAGTCATGGAAATTTTCCCTATTTTAGACAATTTCCGCCGCGCTTCCGAGCACGCCCCCGCAATCGAGATAACCGACGACAATATTCCAGATTTAGGTGAAGATGATTTTCGTAAAATCAGCGCCTATTTTGAAGGTATCCGCCAGATCGAAAAGCAGCTCGAAAGCGTCCTCCAAAATGTCGGCCTCATTCGCATTGAAACCATAAATCAATCATTTGATCCACGAACCATGGAAGCCATCGCCTACGAATCACATCCAGAACTCCCTGAAAACACCGTCATCGACGAGCTAGAAGGCGGCTATAAATTAAACGATAAAGTTATAAGACCAGCCAAAGTCCGAGTCTCATCCGGACAGTAAAAAAAAGCATAAATATCTTTTTAACCATATAGTTTCCATATAGTCAATTTACCTCTTGACAAAATGTAAAGTTTGCTTTACATTAGTATTATAGTAAATTAATTTATTAACACTCACAATTTTAACAAAAACTAAAAATTAAATATAAGTTGTTTGTTGTAAGTTGTAGGTTGTTAGTTGAAAACGGAGGTTTTTATGCCAAAAACAATCGGAATCGACCTCGGTACTACCAATTCTTGCGTGGCTGTGATGGAGGGCGGCAAGCCTAAAATCATCCCATCTGCCGAAGGTTCAAACATCATCCCATCCATCGTGGCGATCGCCAAAAACAATGAGCGACTAGTCGGCCAATTGGCCAAGCGTCAATCCGTCACCAATCCTGAAAATACCATTTTTTCCGTCAAGCGTCTGATCGGCCGCCGTTTTGAAGAACAAGAAGTCCAAACCGACCTCAAATTAATGCCTTATAAAATTGTCAAATCCGGTGATGGCGTCAATGTTGTGATGAACGGTAAAGAATACTCACCTCAAGAAATCTCTGCTTTTATCTTGCAAAAAATCAAAGCTGACGCCGAGGCTTATCTGGGTGAAAAAGTTACTGACGCTGTCATCACCGTTCCGGCTTATTTCAACGACTCAGAACGCCAAGCGACCAAAGATGCCGGTAAAATCGCCGGCTTAGATGTAAAACGTATCGTCAATGAGCCAACTGCTTCTGCTATGGCCTACGGCCTGGACAAGAAAAAAGAAGGCAAAATCGCTGTTTACGACTTTGGTGGCGGTACTTTCGATATCACCATTCTCGAAGTCGGCGACGGAGTCTTTGAAGTCAAATCCACCAACGGCGACACTCACCTCGGTGGTGATGACCTCGACCAAAAAGTCATGGACTGGGTCATGGATGAGTTCAAAAAATCCGAAGGCATCGATCTTCGATCTGACAAAGCTGCTATCCAGCGCGTCAAAGAAGCCGCTGAAAAAGCCAAGATCGAACTCTCATCCAGCCAAGAAAGCGAGATCAATCTTCCCTTTATCACCGCCGACGCTTCCGGCCCAAAACATTTAGTGATCAAATTATCCCGCGCCAAACTGGAACAACTAACTGGCGATCTCGTCAAAAAAACTATTGCGATTTGTGAACGTGCCATCAAAGATGCCGGCATTAAAAAAGAAAATATCGACGAAGTTATTCTCGTTGGCGGTATGACCAGAATGCCACTTATCCAACAAACAGTTCAAGAAGTATTTGGAAAAGAACCGTCCAAAGGCGTCAATCCTGACGAAGTCGTTGCCCTCGGTGCCGCTATCCAAGGCGGAGTATTAACTGGTGAAGTCAAAGATTTACTGCTCCTCGACGTTACTCCATTAACTTTGGGTATCGAAACTCTCGGTAGCGTCATGACTCCATTGATTGAACGCAATAGCACCATCCCAACCAGTAAAAGCCAGATTTTCTCCACCGCCGCTGACAATCAAACCACTGTAGAAATCCATATCCTCCAAGGAGAACGCCCAATGGCTGCTGATAATCGCACTTTGGGCCGATTTATGCTCGATGGCATTCCACCATCTCCTCGCGGCATTCCGCAGGTTGAAGTCACTTTTGACATCGATGCCAACGGTATTTTACATGTTGCGGCCAAAGACAAAGCCACCAATAAAGAACAAAAAATTACCATCACTTCTTCATCCGGACTTTCAGAAGCAGAGATCGAAAAAATGCGCCAGGAAGCTGAAATCCATGCTGATGAAGATATGAAACGCAAGGCAGTCATCGAAGCCAAAAATATTGCTGAAAATCTCGCCTATACTGCTGAAAAAACCTTGAAAGACGCTGGAGATAAAGTCGATCAGGAAATGAAGCGTGAAGTCGAAGACAAAGTCACCAAGGTCCGTTCCGTTTGCAATACTGCCACCGACGCCGAAGAGATCAAGACTGCCACAGAAGAATTATCCGAAGCCATTCAAAAAGTCGGTTCTCAAATGTATGAACAATCCAAAGATCAACCACAAGAACCAGCCGCTGAGGAACCAACTGCCGACGCAAAAGAAGACAAAAAAGAAGATTCCAAAGAAGAAACCGAAGGCGAACAGGTAAAATAGAAAAACAGTTATTGTTCGACCCATTCGGCTATCGCTCAGGGCAAGCTCTTGTGGAGAACTGCTTTACAGTTTTGCTAGAAAAATATACTAAGATGTCTTCATGGTACATCTTGAGAAAACCACAAAAATAACGTACAATGGCGGAAGTGAATCACATTTCCGCCATTGTCATGGCGTCCCCCCTCTGTCATCCTGAACAATCTCCTTTGTCATTCCGACCATAGTGGAGGAATCG
>VFKW01000119.1 GCA_009885355.1 Candidatus Berkelbacteria bacterium | reverse complement strand
TGATTACATTTTACCACTTTTCAGGTTTGCAAACCAGACAAAAACAAGACAAAAAAGCAAGTTCTAGACCATTTTATTGAGTACAAAAATTTAGTTATTAGACAGTCTCTTCGATGCCGCCCCCTACGCCCCTTATAATCCCCTACCCCTGCACGGCTTTTCCAAGCCCGTCAAAATATATCATTCTTCCTAAACAGACACTCCTACGATCGACTAGGATTCCATCCTGTCGACGAGGCTTCTATTTGAATAGAATGATATGTTTTGACTTCCTGGAAAAGAGAGTTAGAACCAAGGTAATTGATCTTCGGCCTTTTGAAGTTGAGAATTATTTTGTTGTTTTTTTATTTATTATTTAAATTTTGTTTTAAATTCTAAATTTTAAATTTTAAATTCTTTTCTATGTTTATTTTGATTCTTGTTGGTATTTTTTTATTTGTTCGGCGTAGGTTTTGGCTGAGGGTCTTGGTTTTCTGTCGATGGTGTGGAGGCCGAATTTCATGGTGTAACCGGCGGCCCATTCGAAATTGTCGATGAGCGACCAGTGGAAGTAGCCCTTGACGGGGGCGCCTTCTGTGATGGCTTTTTCGAGCCAGTGCAGATGGTCTTTGATAAATTGGGGGCGGATTTTATCCTCCGCGTCAGCGGTGCCGTTCTCGGTGATATATATAGGTATGCCCCAATGAGCTTGTTCTTTGGTGATTTGGTAGATGCCTTCGGGGCTTATTTCCCAATTATAGTCTGAGAGTAGAATTTTTTTATGGGATTTGTTTTTTGGTCCAAAAGTAGTTTTTAGATAATAATTTAGGCCTAAAAAGTCCGAGTTTTTGATCGTTAGTCGGTTAAATAAGTCATAGCTAAATTGGCGGGCGAAAAATACTTTTATATTATTTATGACGTTCGGCTTGGAGGTTTCAAAGGCCATGACGGAAATAACCGGACCGATTTGGGCGTCGGGTCGAATTTTCTTCATGGCTTTATAAGCTTGATTGTGGGCTGCGATAAAATTGAAATACGATTTGATGGCATTTAGATAATTTTTTTGACCCGGACACCAAAGGCCTTCGATGTAGCCTTTTAAGACATAGACGTTTGGTTCATTTAGGGTTGCCCAGAGATCGACTAAATCGCCAAATTCTTCGATCATTTTTTCTGAGAAATGGGTAAAATAGCAAATATTCTTTCGATTGGCAAAGCCGCCTTTGTCGGCGACCCATTGCGGTAAGGTAAAATGAAAAAGGGTTAGCATTATTTTGATGTTATTTTTCTTTAATTCTTTGAATTGCTGGCGGTAATTATCAATTGCTTCGAGATTAAAATGACCTTTGGTTGGTTCGATCTTGGCCCATTCTATCGACATGCGGTAGGCATTTTGGTTGGTGTTTTTGAGTAATTCAATATCTTGGCGCCAATTTTGCCAGCTGTCGCCACGTAGGGAATTGTCGTTGTTGCGGATGCGGCCGGGGATTATTTCCCAATTGTACCAGTCGCTATTTTTGTTATCACCTTCGATCTGGTGAGATGATGTGGCTGAGCCGAATAGGAAATTTTTTGGATATGACATGGCAACCTCCGAATTTAGTATATAGTATAAAGTATATAGTATAAAGCCCCGAAGGGGCCCCTTCGGGGTATCAAGTATAGATGTGAAAGTAAATAAAACTTTTTGAACTCTTGACAAGGGTTTGGAAAAGGAGTAAATTTTCCCTATGGTGGTTGTTATCTAAAAAACTGTTGCATTTACGTGGCGGGATAGTGATCACCATGTTCATTACAATTTGTTATTACAGCGCTTCGTGGAGAAGTGCGGAAAGTAGGTGTGCTTATGCATAGGCTGAGCCAGGATGGTCCGCCTTACTGAGTGCGTCGAGCCGAAGTGACGACGGCACATATTTCTTGCTTGATGACTGATTCTCGGTTATTGAAAGGAGTTTGTTATGAGATGCTTGTTTAGTAATATCGTCGCTTTCTCGTAGCAAGAAAACTCCCTAGTAGTCAGGGTTTTCAAGAAAGGAATGAGTTATGTTGATGACTTCTAAGTAGCACCGTGGGGTAACTTCGCGGTGCGGGCGTATGCCAAGTTTTACTACTTGCATGGCTCCCTGACAAGGAGCAACTGACTTGGTTTTTCTGTTTGATGACTGATTCTCGGTTTTTGAAAGGAATTACCTTATGAAGAGTAATGTTATGAATTTCCTTCCTGTTTATGCGCTTGCGGTCCCGGCCAAGATGGCCAAATAAATACGATGTGGAGAAAATTGGATGCTAATGCTTTCTAAATAGCGCTATATTTTCTGCAATTTCAGGGGGGGATTATATAGCGCTGAGTCGAAGACTCAATCCTAACGTGAATAAAAATTGGATTACCATATGTGTGGCTTAATACCGAATATTTGTTTATTTGGTTACATGCTATTTGATCCTATTATCACCTTAGAAGATCCGAAATGGATGGGTAGGTTTTTGCTCCTGTGAATTATTTTATGCAGTTGACCTGTTCTATTGGGTCGACTAATGCGCATCGTGTTGCTAATACTTGCGATAGCAAGCGGCTGAATTTTGGCCGTATTTGCTCGATGCGTATTTCTAGGAGCATGGTGGTTGTTTGACAACTTACCTTGCTCGCGCCGGGGGCGGTGTAGTTTTGCCGCCCTTGGCGGAAATAGTCTCCTTGAATATGTTGTTTATTGGCGGCGGGATGTTGGGTACTTTATACCAACTACCGCCGCCTAAAATTTTATTTATGGGGGTATTGTTATTGGTATTATTGAATAGCACATCAAGAGAAAAGATCGGGACTGTTTTGCTGCTTTTGCTTGTATTAGGGTTTTTGCTCTTTGGTTTGAGTCAAAGCGGTTGGTCCGTTAGTGTTTTTTTGTCTGATCTAGGTGATGCGTTAAGTCATATTGATTAGTTTTTCGTTTCGTTTTATGCCGGGATTCCCGGCTTTTTTGATAGTCAGATTTGCTCATTTAGATTATTTTTTTATACTAATAGCTCAAACCACTAGATGGCCTCCTTTGGTCTTTAGCTTGTTTTTAGAGACGGCAAGCTAAAGCTTGGGCTACAAAAATATGAAAAAATCTTATTTCTTGATTATAAATTTATTATTCAATAACTGAATCGATGGCTTTGGTTAGGGTTTCTTTGGATTGGGCGCCGACGAATTGATTGATTACTTTGCCTTCTTTTAAGATCAGGACTGTGGGGATGCTCATGACGCTATATTTTTGGGCGATTTCTTGGTTTTCATCGATGTCGTATTTGTGCAGAGTGAGTTTGTCTTCGTATTGTTTTTCAATTTCTTCGATGGCTGGTTTCATGATGCGGCATGGTCCGCACCAACTGGCAAAGAAGTCGATCACTTCGATTTTGGACATTGTTCCTCCTTTAATAAGCTAGTCACCGCCGGTTGGCGGGGTCCCGCTGCGGCGGGATAAGCTGGTAGGCTAATAAGCAATAGGCTATTAAGTTTTAAGGCTCTGACGAGCAGGTTTTAAAACGTATGAATTTATCAAAGCGTAGGTGCCGAAGAATGCGCCGGAATATACTAGATCGCCTAGTATGGTGTTGCGGTAAAATGGGATAGCGAGGGTAAAACATTGGGTTAGGCCTGGGATGGTGTGCGGGTACATGCCGGCGGAAAGCCAAACCCCGAAATTGGTAATTAGGAAAAACAAAAAAGAGCCGGATAGGGATAAAGCAGTAATATTGATGAAGCTGGTTTTCTTTTTAAGTAAGTAGCCAAAAAGGGCAATGAGGGCAAAGCTGGCGTAAACATACGGCATGGTCACGTGAAAGCCTAGGAAGATGTCTGAGATGAACATAGCGGCAAGTGGAATGATAATAGCGTTTTTGCGGGATAGGTAGGCGCCGGAAAATAGAGCAAGGGCGCTGATCGGAGCAAAATTGGCTGGGTGTGGCAGTAGTCTTGAAATTATGCCGATGAGAATGAGTCCGTAAACTATGATCATTTTGGTAGTTTCGGGATTTTTTGGAAATATAATTTTTTTCATTTAAGTAAGCTCCAGAATTAGGATTTTGATGATGAATTTTTGATGGTCCTAAGTAATTAAAACAGAATTTGTGGTATTTGGCAACTGTGGATAATACTAGATTTAGTAGCTCGTAAGCAATAAGCTAGTAAGCTGATAAGCAATAAGCTAGTAAGAATTAAGTGGATAAAAGTGAATGCTAAAACTTTGATTTTTCAGTAGTCGATGCCTTTGCGGGCTTGGATGCCCTTTTGGTAAGGGTGTTTTAGTTCTTTCATCTCGGTGACTAGGTCGGCTATTTCTAGTATTTCTTGGGGAGATTGGCGGCCGGTGAGGATGATTTCTTGGTGTTTTGGTTTATTTTTTAGTATTTCGATGACTTTTTTTGTATCTAATAAATCAAAATATATGGCCAAATTTAGCTCGTCTAAAATTATTAGATCGCTATCCCCTGTTTGAATGGTTTTGGCGGTATATTGCCAGGCTTTGTCGGTGATTTTTTGGAATTTTTTGAGATGTTCGCTCTGGGTTTTGTTTTGTTCTTTTTTTAGCCAGCCGTATTTTTTATAGTCAAGTCCAAATGATTTGTAGTTTATTTTTGGATTTTGTGTGACAGTGGCTTTGTCGGTATCGTGTTTTAGAAATTGAATAAATGATACTTTTAAGCCCGCGGCGGTGGCGCGATTGGCCACGCCAATGGTAGCGGTAGTTTTGCCTTTACCGCTGCCAGTGTAGATTTGGATAAGACCTTGTTTTAGTTTCATAATTTTAATAGTTGTTATTGTTCGAGCCCTGCCTACCGGCAGGCAGGTTGTCGAGAACTGTTATTTTGATTGATTATATCGTCGGGTGGCCAACAGCCATGGGTCAAGGATGAGGGGACTCATTCAGAGGTCGTCCCCTACATCCCTTACGACCCCGCCGGGCAGAGCCCTCTGGGCGGCGCCTATACCCCTACACTGCTTTTCTAGGCCCATCAAAATTTATTGCCTTTCAGGGAAATTATCTTCCGAGCGCAGTCGTATAGCTTAGGTCAGCTAATTTCCTTGATGCGGCAAGAAATTTTGATTTCCTGGAAAAGGGGGAATTAGTATTATATTAGCCGCATTTGGAGTAGCCGCAGGATGGGCATTTTAGACAGCCTTCGCCCATTTCCAAGATGGTGCCGCATTCTTGGCAGACGGGGGCGTGGCCGTAGTCGGCCATACTTTTTTGTTGTTCGCTGGCGGTTTTCTTTTCAATGGCGGTGAATTCTTCTTCGATAGGATTTGTCGATTCTGTTTTGTTTGATAAATCTAGGGTTAATTGTTGATTTTTTTGGTTGATATGTTTTTCTAGCAATTGTCCGATGGCGTCAGGCATGGATAGAACCATTACGCCGCCTGTGCCCCAGATCGGGGATGGGCCGCGGATGCCTTTGAGGTCGTCGATAATTTCTTTTGGTTCAATGCCGGATCTTAGAGCAAGTGAAACTAATCTACAAATGGCTTCGGCTTTGGCGGCGAAAAAACCGCCGGTTTTGCCGATGTGGGCAAAAACTTCGAACGGATCGCCTTTTTCATCATTATTTATGGTCACATACATATTACCATATCCGGTGCGGATTTTGTAAGTTAGGCCTTGGACAATTTCTGGGCGTTTGCGTGGTTGGATATGGTGGGCGGCTTGAGCGGCTTCGACGGATTCATTTTTGGCTTCGCCTGGTTTTTTGTCGCCCATCGTTAGGACTTGCAGGGTGCGGCTGCCGTCGCGGTAGATGGTGATGCCTTTGCATTTCATGTCGTAAGCCATTAAATATGAGGCAGCAACATCCTCTTTTGTAGCGGAATTTGGAAAATTGATGGTTTTGGAAATGGCGGCATCAGTGTGGCGCTGGAAAGCGGCTTGCATTTTGACGTGCCATTCGGGGGCGATGTCTTGGGAAACGACATAGACTCTTTTGATATCTTCTGGAATTTCTTCGATTTCTTGCAAGGTGCCTTTGTCTAGGACTTTTTTGATAAGTTCTTCGGAATAGAAGCCTCTTTGCTTTGCAACGCGTAGGAAATGCGGGTTGATTTCAGGTAAAGCAGTGCCATCCATAACGGTTTTGACGTAGGCAAGGGCGAAGAATGGTTCGATGCCGGAGGAGCAGGAGGCGATGATAGATAATGTGCCGGTTGGGTTGCAGGAGGTGGTGGCGGCATTATGCATTTCGATGCCGAGCTTGTCCCATTTAGAGCCTTTGTAGGCTGGAAAAGTGCCGCGAGTTTGAACGAGATTTTGGGAAGCTAAATGGGATTCTTCTCTGACGATTGACATGACTTTTTCGGCCATATCTAGGCCTTCGTCTGAGTCGTAGGCGATGCCGACTTCATATAATAAATCAGCAAAACCCATGATGGTGATGCCGACTTTTCTGGTTTTCAAGGTTTGATCGGCGATTTCTTGGATCGGATATTTATTGGCATCGATGATGTTATCTAAAAAGTGTACAACTTTATGGGCGGTATTGCGTAGTTTGTCTTCGTCTAGGATAGCATGACCGGTGACATCGAAAGTAATCATTTTGGCAAGATTGATGGCGCCGAGATTGCATGATTCGTAGGGCAACAAAGGTTGTTCACCACAAGGATTGGTTGATTCGATCTCGCCGAGATGCGCAACGGCGTTGGCTGCGTTGATGTGATCCAAAAAGATCAGGCCTGGTTCGCCATTTTTCCAGGCGTGGTCGACGATAAGGTCGAATACTTCTTGGGCGTTCATTTTACCTGCCGGTTTTTTGGTGCGTGGATTGTAAAGATCATAATCGGTTTTGTTTTTAAGGGCAGTCATAAATTCTTTGGTGATGCCGACGGAAATATTGAAATTCGACAGTTTGCCTTCCTGGGCTTTGTATTTGATGAAGTCAATAACGTCCGGGTGGTCGACACGTAGGATGCCCATATTGGCGCCGCGGCGGGTGCCGCCTTGTTTGATTTGCTCAGTAGTGTCGTTGAACATTTGCATAAAACCGATAGGTCCACAAGAGACGCCTCCGGTTGAGCCGACAACGTCATTTTTTGGTCGCAGCCTTGAGAAACTAAAGCCAGTGCCGCCGCCGGACTTGTGGATAAGTCCCATGTGCATTTGAGTTTTGAGGATTTCTGACATGTCGTCTTCGACAGGTAAGACAAAGCAGGCGGAGAGTTGGCCGATTTTGGTGCCGGCACCGGTGAAGGTTGGACTGTTTGGTAAAAATTCGAGGTCGGCCATGAGCTCAAAAAATTCTTTTTCGGTTTTTTTGATGGCAGCTTTGTCGGCGCCATATTTTGCGTCGATTACAGCGGCTACTTTGGCGACGCGCTCGAGCATTCCTTTTGGAGATTCGAGCGGGTTGAGGTCGGTGTCTTTGATTAAATAGCGTTTTTTGATGACTTTTAGGGCATTTTCGGAAAAGTTGGCATCATCTGTGTAGATAGTATTTTTAGTTTTTTTGTCGGCTGATTTTTCTGGTGTTTTTTTGTCATCAAAAAGATCGAGATTGTTGTTGTCGATTTGGATTTCTTCTTGAGTATTGGTTGGGGTTTTAATTTCTTTGTCTGGCATGGGATCCTCCTTGATAAGTTAGTAAGCTTGCCACCGCCGGTTGGCGGGGTCCCGCTGCGGCGGGATAAGCAATAAATGGCGCTGCGGCGCAAGAGCAGGAGAAGAACTAT
>VFKW01000003.1 GCA_009885355.1 Candidatus Berkelbacteria bacterium | reverse complement strand
CCTCACAGTTTGCGACCAAAGTTTCCGGCGGTGTCCACTCTGAGAAATAGATCAAAGATTTATTCAGTCCTTGTTTTGCAAGCTCTTCAACTCTTTTTTGAAGCTCACAAACCGGTCTTCCCACTTCTGTGGGCTGGCCTATCTTTTTGAATCTTATAGCCACTGGTCCCTTAAAGCCGCTTTTTATAACATCTTCAAGAGAATTCCAATCTCTTGTTGCATTATAAAAACCACCTGCGGCCTTGAGTTTCAGCATTTCAAATTTATTTTTTATCTTCATAATATTTTATACTATATCACAAATAACAAAAATTTATACGATGATCTGTTTTACCGAACAGACTATTTTTTTCTGTTTCAGTTTTTGTGCCTTTATATAATAATCGACGGTTATCTCCAGACCAAATATAATAAACTCTATCACTTGACTTTCGTCCGAAAAGTGCTAAAATATCATTAATCGAAACTTATACAAGATACTTGCGTTTACGTATAGCTCCTATTATTTATGATTATTATAGATATTGAGAGCTACGCGCAATTACAATTAATCGACCCGCAAGGGAGAAAGAGGTGGACTTAAATGTCCGAAATCACAAAAGAGATAGTAACACCGGGGGGAAGAAAGATTGTAATCACAGAAAATAATGGGATTAGAAAATTCGACCTCGGTGTTATTGTAACTGATTACTGTGGCTGCTGGCACGAGGACGATGCCGATAGGATCAAGAGAATGATGGAGAATATCCCTTCGGGTCTCGATTCCAGTGTTCACTTTTACCTCGACAAGTGGCAAAAAGGAATCGTGAAACCGGAAGGAGAGAAACTACTTCTCGTTCAATACATGGATCAGTCCTTCCGTAACCTCTCCGCCCGCAACGAACGGGTTGCGAACGACCACTATTCCTTCAAGAAGTTTGCTGACATCTGCGCCGTCCTCAAGACGGACGATCTACTGACGGAGCTTCCGGAAGTCCTGTGGAAACACGGAATATACCTCTTCGAAGCTACCGATCCGGATTCCTTCCTCCGGCGCGACGACCGCAGGTATGCGCCGCGCTTCGACTGCCATCCTGACGGTCGCGAGCTCTACTTCTACTGGGCTGAACTCGAGCGCAACTTCTTCAGCGTGGTGCTGGTCGGTGAGCAAAAAATGAAAGCTAAAGTATGAGCGCTTGTGTAGCAATTGATCCAAATAACAGCAGAGTGATCTGGGCGTGTGGTGGAATGACTACTTTGCCGTGGCCGGCTCCCCACGCATTTCAAATTTGGGTTAAATCCCCAATAATTTCTTTCCCCGCTTAAGTAATATACCTAAGCGGGATTTTTATACATAAAAGACCCACCGAAGCAAGTCTTTTTAAATTGTCGGGGTGAAAGGACTCGAACCTTCGACCTCCTGTTCCCAAAACAGGCGCACTAGCCAACTGTGCTACACCCCGGAGCTGCCTTTGAATGAATCTTTTAACTTAATTATTATATCAGAAATATCTACAACTATCAATAACTTTCAGTTGTAGTATACTAATTGTGGATTATGTAAATAGGAGGATCATGCTAAAATTTATTTTATATCTATTTAGGTGGCAACTTTCGACTCTTACTCTCGCGCCTGCCGTCGCTTTTTTTAAACATTCTCCGTCAATCTGGGGTACAAAAGAAGATTGGATTGCTGCTGCTGTCGCAAACCTTATCGGCGGATGTATATTTTTCTGGGTTGATCGTTTTATTTTTAAAAGTAAATTAATCGAAAAATGGGAAATCATTCAAAAAGGCAAATGTTTTGATTGCGGCAAGACCGAGCTGGTTAAACGACTGGTTTTGGCTCCTGGCGGTTATGATAGGACAAACGATAAGAAACCTCAATATCGATGCCAGGAGTGTTCTCAAAAAAAATTGAAAAAACTGATCATAAATAAAAGAATTCAAATGTAAACAATACTAATAATTCTCTTCGGAGGAATTGCTATATATTTTTATTTTAGTTATGAGATATGTATTTAATGAGAAATAGTGATAGCAAAGATAGACGAGTTAAAAGGGCCGAGAAATCGCGCGGGTTTGCGGGCAAATTTCCGTTCCACCGAGTTTATAAGTTAACTAAAAAAATCCAAAAACTCATTTGGCATAATTATAAACAACATTAATTTACGCCCATCATTTATCTAAAAAAATCTTGTGGAAAAAGAAGATATGCACATATTGCATGTTCGCTTTTTGTTCGGTAATATAGGACATGAATAATGAATAATGAATTAGGAATAAATTGAGCAATGACAAATGTCAAATTTCCAATGACAAATCAAATCCAAAATTCAAATGACAGAAATAGGGAAATGAGGGACGATCCCCATTCGGCTATCGCTCAGGGCAGGCTCTCCACTGCGCCATTAGGTGGCCCCTTCGGGGGTCGGGATGAGAGGGGCTGAGTAACGAATTAGGAATAATGAATAATGAGAAAGATTGCCTCTGTGAAAGATAGTACTCGACAACCTGCCTGCCGGTAGGCAGGGCTCGAACAATAATAAGGATTCAAAAATAACTATGATAAACGATCAGCCTACTAACACAAGATATCTTTTTTTGGACATGAACTCTTTTTTTGCTCGTGTTGAGCAGCAGGTCCAGCCTAGCTATCGCGGGGTGCCGGTTTGTGTGACGCCTTATGTCGGCGACTCGGGCTGCGTCATCGCGGCTTCTTATGAAGCTAAGGCGGTCGGGATCAAGGGTGGATGTCGAGTCGGGGATGCTAAAAAGATTTATCCCAAGGTTGTGATTTTGCCGGCTCGGCCGGCACTTTATCGGATTTATCACGAAGAAATTATTAAAGTAGCTCAAAAATTTAGCCCATTTATCAAGGTGATGTCGATCGATGAATTTTCCATCCGTCTTACCGGTCGCGATGCCAATCATCAAGAAGGTGTGAAAATGGCTTTCGGACTAAAATCCGCTATTTTGAAAGAAGTTGGAGACTGGCTGACGTGCTCGGTTGGACTGGGGCCAAATCAATTTTTAGCCAAAATGGCCGGAGAACTAAAAAAACCGGATGGATTATTTGAAATAACTTTGGAAAATTTGGTGGAAATTTATAGCAAGATGGTACTAACTGACCTAACTGGGATTAATTTTCGGATGGAAAAACGGTTGAATGCGGCGAATATTTATACGCCGCTTGATTTTTATAACAAATCGATGCCTGAGCTTTCTAGGCATTTTGGGATTTTGGGCAAAGCTTGGTATTACCGACTGCGGGGACATGAAGTCGATGAGATCGCCTCCGGCACCAAGTCTATCGGGCATTCACATGTATTGGCCCCCGAGCTGCGAAATCCTGATGGGGCGAAAAAAGTAATATTAAAACTGATCGAAAAAACCGGATATCGCCTGCGAAAAGACAGTTTTTGGGCTACTCAAATTTTTTTGGGTATTGGTTTTTCAAATTATGGCGCCGATAGAGGATACTGGCATAAATCCAAGAGAATTGCGCCCTGCCAAGACAATCAACAGCTTATAAAATTTGCAATGGAATTATTTTCTCAAAGTCCGACAGACAAGCCTTTTTCGATCCAATTTTCGACCTCTGGCCTTATTGAAAATCATGTAAAAACGATTTCTTTATTTGATGACCTGCAAAAAACTCAAGACCTTTCTAAGGCGATGGATAAAATCAATGATAAATATGGCGCTTCGACGATCCACTGTGCTATCTTGACTGACAACGAATCGATCGCGCCGGATCGCATCTCATTTGGCAAGCCTAGATTTGAAATCCGAAATTTTTAGTTGAAATGTCATCCCGGACTCCGATCCGGGATCCAGTTATACAATACAATAGATTCCGGATCTAGGCTCCCAGCCTGTCCGGAATGACGTTATTGATATTGATAAGGTAAATGTTCATCATTTACAAATAGGTCTAAATAATCTATAATAAGTATTGGAAATTGAAAATTGTCTTGCGGGTATAGTATAACGGTTATTATGCGAGTTTTCCAAACTTGAGACAGGGGTTCGACTCCCCTTACCCGCTCTATTTCAAAAAAGCACCTTGGCAAAGGTGTTTTTTTGAAATAAATACACCAAAGGAGTCGAACCGGGTTCGCCGTGCAAAAACTACATAGTCTGTCGGTGGTGGCCGAATCCCTATTGGGGAGTTATTTTTATGGGACGAGCTCTAAGCGGCAGAGTTTGTGACAATCTTTATTGATTCATCATTTGACCAAGCTAGAATGAAAAAATGGAAAACAAACAAAAAATATTTGGAAAAAATAAATCCCCTATTTTTAAAAACATTTCGCAGAAATTTAAATCTTATTATTTCCTGACAAAATGCACCTTTCTTGGCTGCCATGAGAATAAGCCGAATAAATTATATTTTGTTTTGATTGCAAATCTTTTTATCTTAGTAATTGCATTTACTTTTTCTATTTATGTGGCCCATATAACGTCGATACTGGATGCTGCAGACGCGACAATCTCAAAAGCTCCTTTGATTAAAACCAATTTTTCGACTTTTAGTACTTTTGCCGATATTTTATCAAATAATAGTGAAAAAGCATTTATGGCGATGTTTTCCGGTGTGATATTTGGACTTTTTCCAGTGTATTTCATCTATGTGAATAGTCAGATTATTGGAATTGTTTCTGCGATTGTATATTTGAGTTCGAGCAGTGCAGTTGTTTTGGCCGGACTTCTGCCGCACGGTATAACTGAATCATTTGCGATTATTCTTTCTTGCGGATATGGCGTTTGGTTGGGATCAAAATTTATACGTATGTTATTTTTAAAAGAATTTAGCGGTTTTAAAAATGCGATGCTATTTGCATTTACGAAATATATTAAAATAATTATACCGCTATTAATATTTTCAGCAATTATCGAGACTTATGTTACTCCTGTTGCGATACGGTATTTTTCAAAATAATTAATATGTTTATACTTTCTTATTTTTATACCCGTAGCATAAGTTTTAGTTTTTTACGCAATAGCAAGCTAAAGCTTGGGCTACAATAAAACGAGAAAGTCCTAATAGTATAAAAAATAAGCCCCGTTTTTAGCGGGGCTATGCGTATTATTACGGCGATGTGATCCTACTGCAAGATCGAAGATTGAGGAGTGTTGTTTTGCATATTATTAAGCCAGCTGCACTGCTGCTTATAGTTCTGATATTCCAGAGTTGTTTTTGGCAGTACAACAATGGCGTTTCTGACATGTTTCCATTTTGCGCACGAGCTGCCGCCATCAAGATTTTCCGCAAAAAGAATGCCTTTCTTTTTCAGATATTTGGCCGTGTCCCAAAGACTGCCCCTGAATCGATAGAAAAGAACATTATGTCCGCAGGTCGCAATCACGTTTCGGACACGAGATTTGTGATTCCAAAACGATGGAAAAAACCACTGGTAGCTTCTGACGATTTCACCATCATGTATTAAAATCGGACCGGCTTCGATCGAAAATAGAGAGTTGTTTGGCGCTTTCAAGCCGATTCTAACTTGGGTATCTTGAGACAATACTCCTCTTCTGTAGGGGATGGTGCACTCAGTCAGATCTTTGCCCATACACCAAATTGTCCCGATCGAAGATAAGGTTTCTGGATCAAAATACCCACCATTGACCCCAAAAACAGCCTTGCTCCTTTTAACCATTGAGCTAACCAGTTCGCCTTTGGGCGTGGATGAAACCACTATGTTTATATAATAGTTTCTCATGTCATACGGCTTGCAGCCCAAAACTTTAAAAACAATTTTTGGCTTCTGAAGTCGTGTTTTTTTGTGCTTAGTCCTTGCCTCGACAGGAGTCGATTGACAAAGACCAACCCAAAATATAGCTATAAAGAACAACAAACATGCCTTTCTCAATTCTCTACCTCCTGCAAGTTGTGATGTATGAATTATAGCTTATAAATTTGAAATATCAAAAAATAACAGACTTTTGGCCTGTTATTTTTTATTTGGCTGGGGAACCAGGATTCGAACCTGAATAATCACCTTCAAAGGGTGGTGTCCTACCGTTAGACGATTCCCCATTATTTAATAAGTTTTATAATATCATAAGCTTATTAGCTTACTGCTTACTAGCTTATCAGTTTTTAAAAATATCTTTGGGCCGCGATAAGCCAGATTCTGTTTATATGATCATCTATCTATGCGACAAGATCCCGGGGCATCAGATCGAGCAGACCTTGATGATGGTGGGACCCACTTGTCTTGCTCCGTGCAGGGTTTTCACAGACGATCGTCGCCGACCGAACGCGTGGTCTCTTACACCACGTTTTCATCCTTACCGCCGCGCACAGCGCGTAAGCTACAATTGATTAACTGAAAATTCAATGAAAATTGAAAATTATTATTTGTAAATTACGTGCTATGCACGGTTTGGCGGTATATTTTCTGTTGCACTATTCCCGCGTCTTTACGGCGGCCACATATTACCGCGCTTTGCGCGGTGACCGGCAAACAACTAGTCTCAGTTTAATCGAGGACCAAAAATAAATTTAAAATCCTTTTTAGACTGAATCCGTCTACTGCTAGTCACCGCGCAAAGTACGGTTCTGCGGTGCATTGCTCTTAGGAGTCTGGACTTTCCTCAGCGACACGCGATGAACGTATCGCCGCGATCATTTCGCTAACCCAAAGATAATCAAATTATATCAGATTTTACCTATTTTGTAAATGCTTTAATCGGCTTGAAGCTTTTTCTGTGCAATGTACAGATACCAACTTTTTGCAATGCCTCGATATGCTGTTTGGTGCCGTAGCCCTTGTGTTTGTCGAAACCATAGTCTGGAAAATCTTTGTGAAAATCACACATTAAATTATCCCGATAAACTTTTGCAATTATGGAGGCGGCCGCGATCGACATTGAGATCGCGTCCCCTTGAATAATCGATTGGTTGGGTAATTTACACTTTTTCCATTGCATACCGTCGATCAATAAATAATCGACATTTTCCAATTCTTCAATCGCGCGTGAAAAAGCCAGAAAAGTCGCCGGCTGCAAACCAATCTCATCGATTTCCTCGCAACTAGCCTCGCCAATTCCAAACCCCACCGACACCTCGCGAATAACTAAATCAAGCTCATTTCGCTTTTTCTCACTTAATTTTTTTGAATCATTTATCCCCGCCATTTTTTGACATTCTGCCGGCAAAATTACTGCCGCGGCCACCACCGGTCCCGCCCATGGCCCGCGACCGACTTCGTCTATTCCGGCTATATATTTATAACCTTCAAGTCGGTATTTTTCTTCATATTCAAAATTCGGTCGTTCTTTGCTCATGTGGATATTATATATTGAAAGTTGAATTATTCAAAAAAGCCGGAGTAATCCGGCTTTTTTGAAATTATATACAAGCTAAAGCTTGAGCTACGTGGAAATTATTTTTTAGCGCCGGCTGTTTGTTTTA
The DNA here is from genome assembly GCA_009885355.1 of Candidatus Berkelbacteria bacterium. Lineage (GTDB taxonomy): Bacteria > Patescibacteriota > UBA1384 > VFKW01 > VFKW01 > VFKW01. Next base: position 3,023 of record VFKW01000003.1, on the reverse strand, counting down.
GGGCGGCGGATAGGAATTTGCCGGTATAGGATTCTTTGACTTTGGCGACATCTTCAGGAGTACCGATGGCGACAACTTTTCCGCCCTCGTCTCCGCCTTCAGGACCCATATCGATGAGCCAGTCGGCTGATTTGATGACATCTATATTGTGTTCGATGACAAGAACCGTATTGCCTTTTTCAACCAATTGCTGAACAACGTGCAAGAGTCGTTTGATGTCTTCAAAGTGTAAACCAGTTGTCGGCTCGTCAAGAATATATAATGTTCGACCGGTGTCGTGACGCATCAACTCGGTGGCGAGTTTAATTCTCTGGGCTTCACCGCCGGATAATGTGGTGGCTGGCTGGCCGAGTTTGACATAGCCAAGTCCGACGGCTGAAAGCATTTGCAATTTTTCAGCAAGCTGTTCTTCATCTTTGAAAAATGCTAGAGCCTCATCGACGGTCATATTCAAGATATTGGCAATATTTTTATTTTTATAATAGACTTCCAAGGCTTCTTTATTGTAGCGTTGACCTTTGCATTCTTCACAAGTGACATATACGTCGGGCAAGAAATGCATTTCAATTTTGATAACACCATCGCCGCGGCAAGCTTCACAGCGTCCACCACGAAGGTTGAAACTGAAATGTCCGGCTTCAAAATTGTGTTTTAAGGCGTCAGGTGTGCAAGAAAATAATTCTCGGATCGGTCCGAAGATGCCGGTATAGGTGGCTGGATTTGATCGCGGAGTGCGACCGATTGGGGTTTGATCGATATTAATGACTTTGTCGAGATTTTCCAAGCCGAGAATGGCTTCGTGCTTGCCAGGAGTTTCCTGGGCGCGATGGAAGTGAGCCGACAAAGCTTTGGCTAAAATATCTTCGACAAGAGTTGATTTGCCAGACCCGGAAACGCCGGTGACGCAGACAAAACGATTTAGTGGAATATCTACGCTGACATTTTTGAGGTTAAATTCTTCGGCGCCTTTAATGGACAAGAATTTTTCACCGACTCCGCGGCGTTTTTTGGGAATTTCGATCTGGACTTTGCCAGAGAGATATTGACCGGTTAGAGAATTTGGATCAGCCATAACTTCTTTTGGGGTGCCGATGGAGACGACTTTTCCGCCATTTTCGCCGGCGCCCGGGCCAATATCGATGATATAATCGGCTTCATACATGGTTTGCTCGTCATGTTCGACGACTACAACAGTATTTCCGATTTCTTTCAAGGTAAATAATGTCTTCAATAATTTTGCGTGATCTCTTGGGTGTAAACCGATTGATGGTTCATCTAAAATATAGATGACACCTGTTAAACCGGATCCAAGCTGAGTTGCCAGACGAATACGCTGGGCTTCACCGCCGGCTAAGGTCGAGGCATTTCGATCCAATGAAAGATATGACAAACCAACATCGACTAAAAACTTCAGACGAGTACTGATTTCTTTGATAATTTGTTCTGAAATTTGCTTTTGTTGATCATTTAATTTTCCTTTTTCGACAAGATCGGTGAAAAATTTTAAAGCAGCGCGCGTGGTCATCTCATTTACTTCAACAATATTTTTTCCATTTAAAGTGATGCCCAAAACTTCTTTGCGCAATCTGTGTCCGCCACAGGCAGTACAGATCTTTTCAACCATGTATTTTTCGATTTCTTGGCGTAAATAATCAGAATCAGTATCTTGAAAACGTCGCTCGAGATTTGGAATGACGCCTTCAAAACGATCTTCAAGATCTTCGGCTTCGCCGTATAGGACAATATTTAAAATATCTTTTGGAAGCTCACCGACCGCTAAGTCGAGGCTAAAATTATATTTGGTCGAAAGTTGATTTAGCACTTTATTATACCAGTTGCTATGACTGGTGGTGCGGCTCCAAGGGCGAATGGCACCTTCAGCGATGGTCAGGCGAGGATTTGGCAAAACCAAATCTGGTTCGACGACGAGGCGAATACCGAGGCCTTGGCAGACAGGACATGCGCCCTGGGGACTATTGAATGAGAAAAGACGAGGTTCAATCTCAGGCAATGATTTGCCACATTTGCCACAAACATACATTTTTGAATAGAGAACTTCTTCTTCGGTATTTAAATCAACGGTAAAAATTGTGCCATTTCCGAATTCCAAACCGGTATTTACGGTTTTTGATAATTTATTGATAAGGTCAAGATCGTCATCGTAAAAATGCTTGATCTCTAAAGTGCCAACAATAGCTTCAATAGTGTGAACTTTTTGCTTGTCGACTTCCATTGAGATTGCTTCTTCGACGTCCATAGTCGTGCCATCAAAACGGACTTTTGAAATTTTCGCTTTGGCTAGTTGTTTTAATGGATGTTTGTGCTCGCCTTTTTTATTTGAAATGACAGGAGCGACGATCATTAATTTTATATTTTCTTGATCTTGAAGTTTTTTGATGATTTTCTGAAGGATTTCTTCGGGGGATTGTTTGACGACTTCTTGATTGCAATCAGGACAATGAGGAGTTCCGACGCGGGCATATAATAAACGTAAATAATCGTAGATTTCTGTGATCGTACCGACTGTTGAGCGTCGATTTCGGGTGGCGGATTTTTGATCAATTGAGATAGCTGGCGAAAGACCTTCTATATAGTCTACATCGGGTTTTTCCAAAACGCCCAAAAATTGTCTGGCATAGCTGGACAGACTCTCGACGTAACGTCTCTGGCCTTCGGCAAAAATCGTGTCGAATGCTAATGATGATTTTCCCGAACCTGATAAACCGGTGATTACAGTCAGTTTGTCGCGCGGGATTTCAACTGATATATTTTTTAGATTGTGCACCCTGGCACCAACTACTTTTATTTTATCCATCTGTCACCTTTTACTAATTTAGCGCGGCTAATTTCTATACTTCAATCACCGCCTTGACGCAAGTAGTATATCACAATCTGTCAATAGTTACAATACCCTTTGTAATCATTCAGCTATAATGTTCTCATAACTAGTCAGCTTAATGTTCGTCTGGTAGAATGATGAGTTCCCGGAAAGGAGTTATAGAAAGGAATAATTATGACTCTTG
>VFKW01000106.1 GCA_009885355.1 Candidatus Berkelbacteria bacterium | reverse complement strand
TTTATTTATGAAAATGATACAAGTCGGGAGATATTTAATGTTAAATGTTAAAATTGACTATAAATGCTAGCTACTGACTACCAACTACTATCTACTATTAAAGTTTGCCGGCGCGGTATTTGGCTAAATTTGAATCGTGTTCGGCAAAAGTTTTGGAGAATACAGTGCGGCCGTCTTTGGTGTGGAAAAAATATAAATAATCATTTTGAGCTGGTTTGGTCGCAGCTTCCAGGCTGAGGAGTCCTGGATTACAAATAGGTCCAGGAGGAAGACCCGGTTGAAGATAGGTATTGTAAGGAGATTCGACATTGTGATAATCAGATTGGGTAATGGCAGCCCACGAACCCTTGGCATATTGAACGGTCGGGTCAGCCTCCATTTTCATGCCCAGCTTTAATCGATTGGCATAGACGGCAGCGATCTGAGAGCGATCGTCATTTTTTGAGGCCTCGCGCTCGACGATGGATGCAAGGATGACGATGTCGGGAGTGACAACTAAGTTTGCGGTACGATTTTTGAAATTATTTTTCATAAGAGATACTATATCTTCGGCGGACATGCCGCTTTTAATAAAATATGTATCGGGGAAAAGATAGCCTTCTTGGCCGGCGGCAGCTTTGAGAAAATCATCTTTTGAGACAATTTTTCTTGCTTCAAGTCGATCTGCGATTTGTTCAAGGCGCCAACCTTCTGGAAAAGTTACTTTAAACTGGGCAACTTCACCGCTGGCGATTTTATTTGCAATATTGGCGACAGACATGGATCCAGATAGCTCATATTGACCGGATTGCAACTTAAATTTTTTATATTTCGCGTAGAGTTCAAAGGCAAGTGATGATTTGATGAAGCCTTGAGACTTCAGATTTTCGGAGAGTATTTTGGTTGAAGTTTTATCGACGGTAAATAACTCAATTTTTTTGGAATTATTATCTTTCGGGGTATATATTGATTCTTTAAGATAAACGGCGATGCCGATAGAAAGGCCAATAATTAAAAATATAATAATAAAAATAATTTTTTTGAACACAATAATCCTCCGGAATAAAATAAATTATAAAATTATTTAGTCTTCTAAATATTGCTGTAATATAAGCTTGGCGGCGGCTTGGTCTACTCTTGCTTTTGATTCTTTAATAGTCAGACCTTCTTCTTTCAGCATTTCTTCAGCGACATAGCTGGTCAGAGTTTCATCAACCAGGTCGATTTCAATATCAGATGATTTTTTTAATATTTCAATAAATTGGTGGATTTTTTGAGCATTTACAGACAAAGAACCGTCACTATTAACAGGATTACCGATAATGAGTTTCTCAATATGTTCTCTTGTAATAATTTTTTTTATATCCTCAATGGCTTGAGAAGTACCAATTTTTGTATCAAGAAAAGAGATGGCCGGTTTCTTGATGTGAAGCGTGCCATATTCCTGGGCCATGAGAGAACCCATTGCCAAACCGATTCGTTTACTACCGATGTCTAAACTAAGATAGCTCATGACTAAATCATATCATAATCAAATATTGTTACAATAGAAAATTATTGATCTTGAGTTTTGATATCGACTTTGATTTTGGATGTTGAGGTTGGCATTTTTTTTAGCCACCAAGAGGGTTCGAGGGTGATTTTGACACTATTGATATCCTCTTTGCCGTTGAAATATGATTTGATCTGCTCTGGAGTTTGACCGGCAATCTGAGATTGGATCTTGTCTTTGCTTAGATTTGGGACGATTTTACCTTGAGCACTGGAGGATAATTTCATAATACCGGCTTGAGGATCAGAAGAGACGACTTCTATTTTTAAATCCTCAGTATTAGCTGCTAATAAAGTTTTATTGGCTGGGATTTTTGATTTGAGATTTTCACGCACTAGTTCGTCGAGTTTGGATTTATCAAAAACCAAGACGCTAGATTTTAATTTGATAGTCATGTTAAAATCATCTACCTGACTGTCTATTTCGGCATCGCTCGAAGAACTGACAACCTCGGTTTTGATCGCTTTGTCCAAATAGATGGCATTGCCGGATTTCTTTTTAAGGTCCGCCAAGAGCTTATCGGTAAGATCAGCAGTGATTGACTGGGTAGCTTTATCTATGTCAGATTTTATTACAATAGTGACCTCTTTGGTGGCGCCGCCGGTCATGGCGGTACCGGAACCGCTAATATAAACAAAACCGGTTACGGTATAAGCGGTAGCGTTGATGTTGTATTTTTCGCCAGCTTCGCTGGCGGTGACGTCGATAGTGACAGACCCAGGTTTGCTGGTTGTGACCCATTTACCACCCTCCCAAGAGGTGGAAGGAGTTGCTGCTGGAACAGTGAAAGCTTTGTTTGATCGAAAAATAGATCCACCAGAAGATTTCAGAGCGGTATTTGCTTCAAATGACTGACCAACTCCAGCCTCATTTGTAACAGTTATTTTACCGGTTGCCTTTTCTCCAATATCTCTGGTGCCGGTCGATTTGATTTTCTGAACAACTTGTTGCTCTGATTCGATCAATCGCCCGGGAATAATATTTTTAATATTATCATTTGTGGTACGATCTTTTGAGACTTCAAAAGTCAGGTCTTCTTTGACCGGCTCAGATACAACGCTGACCTCAAGTGATCCTTGGGCAATCGAATTGATTGCTCCATAACCTACGGCGGCAATGATGGCTAAAAATATTACCGCGACCAAGCCTATCTTTAATTTATTTACTTTCGATTTGGTGACTTTGAGCGGAGAATAATTTTTCGCTTCGATGGTCGGATGGGTTTTTGTATTTTTTACTGATTCTTTGGAAGATTCTTCTTTTGGCTCTGATTTGGACTCTGATTTTGATTGATCCTCAGACATTTCTTCTTTTGAAGAATTTTTATCATTTTCTCCTTCATCTTCAGAATCATCAGTGGATTCTACGTCTTCTTGAGAGCCTAAGTCCGGTTCATCTTTTATAATTGGTTTATTTAATGACCTTGATGAAAAATTCGTAGCTGGAGCGATGGCTTCCTCGGCTTCAGCCTCCTCGACTGTTTGATCATTGGCATCAACAATTTCATCATAACGATGAACCTTAAAACCGGCATTTGGACCAGGAGAATTTGCTTTTATATCTTCGTCAATTAAATGATCTGGCTTGCTGTCCTTAAGAGGTTCGAGCGGTTCAGTATCATGAACATTTGCATAGACTGTTAAGCCGGTTCGTAAAGCCAGATTTTGGCCAATACGGTCGGATGTGACAAGGGAAATATCTTTTTTTAAAGTAATAGATTGGCGTTTTAAAAGTTTAAGATTAACAACACTTTGTAATAAAACTGCATTTCTAGGTGCAACAATACCAATAACCGGCGATTTAGTTCGCTTCATTTTTTCGACAACTGATGTGATTTCTTCATCTGCTTCCAGATAAATGACATTATCCATATACATTTCCTTTGGAAATAATTTTCAATAATTAATGATTAATTCCTCAATGACTGGACGACGCGCCCGAGAATACTATCCATAACGGTTTCCTCACCGACAAGATCAAGGGCGACATTAGCTAGGGCCATTGGTGTGACATCGGATGGATTTTGCAGTTCGCCGGTTTCATCAATTATATTGGTGACGTCTTTTGGTTTAAGATGGTGGACAATAGGTTTGCGGGCAAACGGCAGATTTTTGCGCCAGGCGTCAGTTTTCAAGCTTTCGGCAATTTCAGGAAGATTACTGCCGCCGCCGCATAAAAAGATGCGCGATGGCAATAAATCGACATTTGAAAACTCGTCTAAGGTTAATTCTACACCAGAAAGCCAGACATCACAATCTGTTTCCAGAGCTCTTTTGATAATTTCTGTATCTTCTTTTGAGGCTTCGCCTGCTGAATAATCCAGTTTTAATTTTTCAGCCTCGGGGAAATTCTCACCCGTGACAGTGGCAATTCTCTTGGTAAAAGCGCGGCCACCAAGAGCGAACATTTTTGTTCCCTCGACTCCCCCATTTCTGACAACAGCGATATCGGAGGTGCCGCCGCCGATATCGACAAAAATGGCGGAAAATTCGGTCGATTCTTCGCTGCCCATACATCTGGCAACAGCGTAAGGCTCGGCGGTGACAGATATTAAATCAAGTTTAAGTTCTTCGGCGATGGTTTGCAGGGCGCCGAGATGGACGATGGGAGCGAAACAATTATAAATGCCAATTTGGAGTTCTTTGCCTTGAAATCCGATTGGGTTGGTGACTTTGTAACCATCAATTGTGACATCGACAATAGCAGCGTTAACGAGTCGAACATCGACTTGTTCCTGGCCGGTTTCCCAGGCTAAAATCTCGCGGGCGCGATCAAAAGCACGCTTTTGGACGCGTGAGATAATTTCTTTTAATTCTGGCAGATCAATTTTTAATTTTGGGTTATCACGAGTGTATTTGACTGTTGTGGTGGCACCTTTTACCAGCTCGCCAGCTATTCCAATGACAACTTGTTCTGGAAGGACGCCAGCTTGCTCGGCGGCACGAGAAATAGCGGCGTCGCAATTGCGAATGACGCCTTGAATATCAGTAACAGTGCCGCCTTGCATATCAGAGAGTTTTTGGCGCTGTTTACCGACACCTTTGACATAACCTTTGCCGTCTTTGACCTGGAATATCAGGGTTTTAACAAATTCTGTACCGATATCCAGGGATATGGCATAGTCGTCGTGTGTTTCTTTTTTGGAAAATATATCAAAAATACCCATAATATGTAATTCCCCTCATTACTAGGTTATCATTTTCAAACTCGCGTGGCAAGAGGGCGAGATAGAACAATAGGTCTTGATTTTCAGACTGTATATAGGGTATAATACGGCTAGCGAAACTATCATGAAGGGAGTGGGTCAAATGAGTTCGCCATTAACAATAAAAGTGCCACCTATACCAGTGAGTTTAGTTGCGGATGAAATGGCCTTCGTCCTTAAGCGAAGAATAGAGGTCGTTAAGCTCCGCGAATCAGACAATTGGTACTATGATGCAGGTTGTCATGCGGTTGTTAGAAAACTAACAGCTCTCGTGGCAAAAGCTTTGTTGCAAGATCCTAATTGGCACTACCGCCAATATTCTTGGCAACTACCTGGTATAGAGAAACACGATTATAAATCGATAATCGAGCATGGCTATCCTTGTTTTTTGGATGGACAAGATGGTAAACGTCTAATGATTCGAGAGGATGGAGATCAAATTAAGATTCATCACATGAATCCTCTGAACATCCGAACTGATGAAGATATGATTAAGATTCATCACATGAATCCTCTGAACATGAATCCTTTGAATCACTTCAACCCGTTCAGCATAGTGAGGGCAACTATCGAAGTTGATGCGCTATGTAAAAAACTGCTCCAATCCAAGGAGGGACAGGTGGTTAAGATCACTATTTAACATTACTATGCGGGCTTCGGCCCGCTATTTTTTATAAAAAAATCCTCACTTTCACATGAGGATAGGAGGGGAAATCAGGTTGGTTTGACTGGCTGGCGTATAGCGCCGACATTAGTGAATGCGCTGTTAAAGTTGCGATACAAAGAAGTGGGATCATCAACTCGATAATATTTCTTGACGAAACCATCATAGAGCTCTTTGATTACCTGAACATCGTTCCAGCCATCGGCTAGTGGCAGGGCATAGTAAGGGTAATTTGGATCAACCCCACTGATGTGCGCGACGCGAATGGGACGACGTTTTGTCCTTGCAACCCAGACCCGATGCATGCCATCATTGAGAAGATTCACCGGACCACTGGTCTCATGTGAAAGCTCAACAATCGGGGGCAGGACATCAATTGTTTGATCAAAGCCATCCACATAAATAGTCAGATAGCCTTGAAGATCAAAAAGGTCAATGTTGTGAGGGAATAGAGCAAATTCTAAGTCTGTGATCTTTTGAATTTCATGCTCAAGCAAATAGCGCTGCGCTGGACGGATGCCTTCTGTCACCATAAGCCTTGATTCGATACGCGCATCTAGGTAGGGCTTTACGTCAGGGTTATTGAGCAACTCGACTCGACGTAAATTCGTAACTAGCTCATCAAGCGAATGTTTCTCTACTTTTAAAATTTTCATTTGTCAAAGGTACGCTCCTTTTTGAAGTATGGTGTAGGTTAAAATGAACATAACAAAAAAACTCAAGCTTGTCGAGTTTTTGTATCGGCTGGGGACATAGGTAACAGTCTTCCTGTTTGAATGCAATAATTAATTCACGATTATTATTTTAAACACAAAATTGTTAAATTAATCATAAATAAAATAAAATAAAAATATATTATAAATTTCCCGCACTATATCGTCGATCGACGATATAGTGCGGGAAATCTTATGCATCTTTTTGTAACAATAGTAATAAATACTGGTCGATATTTGTGACTTCAGAAACCATATACACGATATATTCATTTACTTTATACTCATTGGCGGCCATCTCGACAAAGTCGCCGACATTAATATTAGTCGCCCAGAGGCTCTTTTGGATTTGGACAAAGCCCATTCTTTTGATGGCACGACGGAATTGATCGCGGTTTAGACGTTTTGACTCTGGGATATCAAAGGAAACAAAGCGAAATTTATTATCTTGAGGATTTTTATTTGTTAATTTCTCTACAACTGCCAATTTAGCTTTATTTGTAAAAATAATTGATTCACTATGATCAGCTTTTTGAACTTCAATATATCCCCTATGACTAAGATTAGAAATTATCTTTGAAATATTTGAATATGTTAGAGCTTTTTCAGCCGGATAGCCGTTAATTATCCGATAAAATTCTTTCCTATCAATTACCGATATTAATGATTCAGAGATGCATAAAAAATAATCAATTATTTCTATGGTAATATTCTTAATTCCATTTTTAGTATTTTTTTTCAACTTAATTCCCCTTTATATTTTATATATATGACATCTTACATTTGCCTACATATATCGTCGATCGACGATATATGTAGGCAAATAATTATGATATTAATAACTCACCTTACGCACTAAAATTCTGATATAATATAATTAGATTATATAATCATTACTAACAAAGGTCAAATAATGCCTGACAA
>VFKW01000168.1 GCA_009885355.1 Candidatus Berkelbacteria bacterium | reverse complement strand
CAAATAGAAGCCTCGTCGATAGGATGGAATCCTAGTCGAGCGTGGGAGTGTCTGTTTAGGAAGAATGATATATTTTGACGGGCTTGGAAAAGTCGTGAGGGGTAGGGGTTGTTAGGGGTCTAGGGGCGTCATCGAAATGAGCCCCTGATCCTTAACCCATAAAAACAATATAAATATAAAAAAATCAGATCCCTCCACTTCGGTCGAGATGATATGTAATAGTTCTCAACTTCACCCGCCTGCCGGCAGGCAAACTAAAACAGTAATAAATTACAAATTGTAATTCTAAATTCTACAACAATCCCTCTTGACAAATAATCCTATATTGTTATAATTACTATAGAAACAAAAGAAAACGGAGCGAAAACTGAATTTATACCGTTTAAACATCTCACATATCAACCCATAATAATTTTATGGGCTAACCCTCTTTGTCGAGGGAATTTTGTGTAGAGGTATAAAAATATTCATTTTGCAAAGTTGATAATCAATATGAGGAGCGTGCATGGAAAGAAAAAACTTCGCCAAACCACAGGTGGAGATCCCGTTACCAAATCTTATCCAGATCCAAACAGATAGCTATGACTGGCTGTTCAAAGAGGGGATAAGGGAACTTTTGGACGAAATATCACCAGTAGAAGACTTCTCTGGTAAAGTCATGGAACTCGAACTCAAAGACTATAGTCTTGAGCAACCAAAATATGACGAACCAACCGCACGCAATAAAAATTTAACCTACAAGTCTCCTTTGCGCTGCCGCGTAGTTTTGACAAATAAGCTTACTGGCAAAATCAAAGAAAGCGACGTATTCCTCGGAGATTTCCCTCTTATGACCACTCGCGGTACTTTTATTATTAATGGTATTGAACGTGTAGTGGTTTCTCAGATTGTTCGTTCTTACGGTGTACTTTTCGTCAACGAAGAATCAAACGGACGCAAGCTTTTCGGTGCGAAGATTATTCCTTCCCGCGGCGCATGGCTCGAATTCGAAACAAACTCCCGCGATGTTATCTCAGTTAAAGTCGATCGCAAAAGAAAAATTCCAGTTACAACATTCTTAAGAATTTTAGGTATGAATGATCCAAAAGAAATTCTCGAGACTTTTAAAGATGTCGATACAAACAAAGACAGACAATATATTCAAACCACATTAGATCGCGACCCTGCTCAATCATACGAAGAAGCATTGGTTGAAGTATATAAAAGAATTCGTCCAGGAGATTTAGCCACTCACGAAAGTGCGAAATTATTCCTCGATGCTATTTTCTTTAACCCAAAACGCTACGATCTAGGTAAAGTTGGACGATACAAAGTCAACCAACGCCTAGAAATGAATGTAAAAGATACTCCAGAAAACCGCGTCTTACTACTAGATGATGTAGTTGGAGTTATCAAAGAAATTATCCGTTTAAATAATGATCCTCAGGCTCTTGAGGATGACATTGATCATCTTAAAAATCGTCGCATCCGCGCTGTAGGCGAACTTGTACAAGGTCGTCTCCGTGTTGGTTTGCTCCGTATGGAAAGAATTATCAAAGACCGTATTTCCGTTCTTGACCCAGAAACCGTCACTCCTGCGCAGCTGATTAACTCCCGCCCAATTGCCGCAATTTTGCAAGAATTCTTTGCCTCCTCTCAGCTTTGCCAATTTATGGATCAGACCAATCCGCTAGCCGAACTCGAACACAAACGTCGTTTAGCCGCTACCGGACCTGGTGGACTTTCTCGTGAACGCGCCGGTTTTGAAGTTCGCGACGTACACCGTTCACATTATGGACGTATTTGCCCGATTACAACCCCTGAAGGTCCGAATATTGGCCTTGTTAGTCAATTAGCAACCTACGCACGAATCAATGAATATGGATTCATCGAATCACCTTATCTTAAGGTAGTAAAAGACAAAAATGGCAAACCTCAAGTCACAAAACAAATTGATTACCTCGATGCCGCCGAAGAAGATAAATATATTGTCGCCCCAGCTTCTACAAAAGTAGACAGCAAAGGCATAATTATAGATGAAAAAAATATTGTAAGAAAACTTGGTGAACCAATTATTGAAAGCTCAGATAAAATTCAATATATTGACGTTTCACCAAAACAAACCGTCTCCGTAACAGCCGCCATGATTCCATTCATCGAACATGACGACGCTACTCGCGCATCAATGGGTTCGAACATGGAACGTCAGGCCGTGCCTGTCATCAAAGCTCAAGCTCCCTTGATCGGTACTGGAATGGAAAATGCTGTTCACAACTCAGGACAATTAGTTATCGCCGAGCAAGACGGTGAAGTTATTGCTGCCGACGCATCGAGCATTACTATCAAAACAAAAAGTGAAATTAAAGTTTATGGATTACGCAAATTCATCCGTTCCAACCAAGCTACTTCAATAAATCAAAAACCAATCGTCTATATCGGCGATCAAATCAAAAAAGGCCAAGTTATTGCCGATAGTTCAGCTACCGAAAAAGGCGAACTGGCTTTAGGTCAGAATGTCCTTTGCGCCTATATGGCTTGGGGCGGAGCTAACTACGAAGATGCTATTATCCTTTCTGAAAAACTCGTTCATGATGATCGTTATACATCAATTCATATTGAAAAATATTCTATAGAAGTTCGCGATACCAAGCTCGGGCCAGAAGAAATCACTCGCGACATTCCAAATGTCGGTGAAGAAGCGCTTTCAAACCTTGATGAACAAGGTATCATCCGTATTGGTGCTGAGATTTCTGCCGGTGACATCCTAGTTGGTAAAATCACTCCAAAAGGTGAAGCCGAACTTTCCGCTGAAGAAAAATTGCTTCGAGCTATCTTTGGTGAAAAAGCCAAAGACGTCAAAGATACTTCCCTCAGACTACCTCATGGCGAACGCGGCAAAGTCGTTGATATTAAAATCTTCGACAAACGTGAAAAAGGCGATGAGCTTCCAACCGGTGTTAGTAAGATAATTGAACTTTCAATTGCTCAATTAAGAAAAATTTCTGTTGGAGATAAACTTGCTGGCCGACATGGTAACAAAGGTGTTATTTCCAAAATCCTACCGATTTCTGAAATGCCTTTCATGGAAGATGGCACCCCAATCGATATCATTTTAAACCCATTAGGTGTTGTTTCCCGTATGAATATCGGTCAACTTCTCGAAACTCATTTAGGCTGGGCTGCTAAAACTCTAGGCTACAAAGTTGCTACCCCAATTTTCGAATCAATTACAATTGAAGAAATTCAAAAAGAATTGAAAAAAGCCGGGCTTCCGGAAGATGGAAAAACTCAACTTTACGATGGCCGCACCGGCGAACCATTTGATCAAAAAACTACCGTTGGTATAAATTATATCTTAAAACTGATTCACTTAGTTGACGATAAGATGCATGCCCGTTCAACCGGTCCATACTCAATGGTCACACAACAACCACTTGGTGGTAAAGCTCAGTTCGGTGGTCAGAGATTTGGAGAAATGGAAGTGTGGGCCCTCGAAGGTTACGGCGCCGCTCATACTCTTCAGGAAATGATTACTATTAAATCAGATGATGTTGTTGGACGTTCAAAATCATACGAATCCATCATTCGCGGCGAAGAAATCCAAAAACCATCTATTCCAGCATCCTTCCACGTTCTTGTCCGCGAACTTCAAAGTTTAGGTTTATCAATTGACATTATTACAGAAGAAGAAATTGATCTACCAGATGAAAAAGAAAAAATTGCCAAGGCTACTCAAATTGCAGAACGAGAAAAACTATTAAGTGAAGAAAATTCAGATACCAATGAAAATAAAGAAGACCACGAAGATTCACTTGTTACAGAATTATTATCAAACCAAGAGGTCGAACCACCTATTGCTTCACCAGATGAAGTAATGGGTCAGGAATAGGAGTAAAAATGAATAAAGATACACAAACAAATTTAAAAGAAATCTCTGCCAATCTATTGACAGGTGAAACTGCTCCAAAGATGACCGACTTCAAATCTATCAAGATTTCTGTAGCCAGCCCTGAAAAAATCCTCGACTGGTCACATGGTGAAGTTACAAAACCAGAAACAATCAACTATCGTACACAAAAACCCGAACGTGAAGGACTTTTTGATGAACGTATCTTCGGCCCAACCAAAGACTGGGAATGTTACTGTGGTAAATATAAAAAAATCAGATACAAAGGTGTTATCTGCGACAAATGCGGCGTCGAGATCACTCGTTCATCAGTTCGTCGTGAAAGAATGGGTCACATCGACCTTGCCGTTCCAGTTGCCCATATTTGGTATGTCCGCGGCGTTCCAAGTATGCTTGGTTTAATTTTAGATTTATCATTAACCGATTTAGAAAAAATCGTTTACTTTGCCGGTTATGTGATTTTGGAAGTCAATCAAACAGTTGCAGACCAAGCTCTAGCTCAGCTTGAATCTGAATATCACGAAATCAAAGAACAATTTATCAAACAAGACCGCACTTCACAATCACCTGAAGTCATTTCACTTGATGCAAATTACAAACAACGCAAACAAGAAATCAACTCTTTGCAAGTTAAAAAAGTATTATCTGAAGCACAATATCATGAATTATCAATGCGATATGGACAAATCATTCGTGTTGGAATTGGCGCTGAAGCAGTTTACGAATTGCTTAAAACAATGAATATGGAAAATACCATTGCAGCCCTACGCGAAGAAATCAACCAAACAATTGGAATTTCAAAAAGACGCTTATTAAAAAGACTAAAACTATTACTTGATATGCAAAGAGCCGGCATCGGTCCGGAATGGCTAATATTAGTCAGACTACCGGTCATCCCACCGGATCTTCGCCCTATGGTTCAGCTCGACGGAGGTCGTTTTGCCGCCTCTGACTTAAATGATCTTTACAGACGTGTTCTAAATAGAAATAATCGCCTAAGACGACTTATTTCTCAGGGCGCTCCTGAGGTTATTCAAAGAAATGAAAAACGCATGCTCCAAGAAGCTGTTGACGCCCTGGTTGATAATTCAGCCAGACATGGCCGTGCCGCTTCAACCGGCACTCAGCGAAGATTACGTTCACTTTCAGATATGCTCCGCGGAAAACAAGGCCGTTTCCGTCAAAACCTTTTAGGAAAACGTGTTGACTATTCTGGTCGTTCTGTAATTGTCGTTGGTCCTGATCTAAAATTACACCAATGCGGATTGCCAAAAATTATGGCCCTAGAATTATTCAAACCATTTGTTATTTCAAAATTGATTGAAGAAGGCCACGTACATAATGTAAAAAATGCCAGCCGCTTGATCGAACGTCAAACTCCTGAAGTTTGGGATATTCTTGAGAGAGTAACCTCTGATGCTCAAGTTCTCCTAAACCGCGCCCCAACCCTTCATCGTTTAGGTATTCAATCTTTTCAACCTGTTTTGATTGAAGGAAAAGCTATCCAAATTCATCCGCTTGTCTGCCCAGCTTTCAATGCTGACTTCGACGGTGACCAAATGGCTGTCCATGTTCCATTGAGCACACCGGCTATCAAAGAAGCCCGTGAGCTTATGCAAGCTTCAAAAAATATCTTAAAACCAGCCTCTGGCGAACCAGTAGTTATGCCTCGCCAAGACATGATTTTTGGAAGTTATTATCTAACTTCCATCGGCAAAGGTTTACAAGGTGAAGGCAAAATCTTCGCCAACAAAAATGAAGCAATTCTTTCATATCAGCAAGGCTTTCTCCATGTTCGCGCTGATGTTAAAGTCCGCATCAAAGGCGAAATTATTCAAACTTCAGTTGGACGCATATTATTCAACAATATCCTTCCTGATGAATTACAATTCGTCAACGAAACAGTTGATACCAAAAGAATGAAAAAAATTGTCAATCGTTGTTTCCGCGATCTTGGTACAGAAGCAACAGCTCACCTTGTCGATCGTATTATGAATCTAGGCTTTAAATATGCCACCCTGTCAGGTGCAACCATTTCTGTTTCCGATTTGAAGATTCCAAAGAAAAAAAATGTAATTCTAAAAGCCTCCGAAGCCGAATTAGATGATATCAATAAGAAATATCGCCGTGGTCTAATAACTGACCAAGAGCGCTACATAAAAACCGTCGATATCTGGAACTCTGCAAAATCTGCTATTGAAAAAGAAATGCATGCCGAAATGGACAAAGAAAATCCAATCTATATCATGGTTTCATCCGGTGCTCGTGGTTCATTTAGCCAGCTTATTCAGCTTTCAGGAATGAAAGGTTTGGTTGTTAATCCGGCTGGTGAAATTATTGAACTTCCTATTAAATCAAACTTTAAAGAAGGTCTTTCGGTATACGAATACTTTATTTCAAACCATGGCGCCCGAAAAGGACGCTCTGACACAGCTCTGAAAACTTCTGACGCTGGTTATTTGACCCGTCGTCTTATCGATGTTGCTCAACAAGTCATTGTATCCAGTATTGATTGCGGCTCAAAAGAAGGCATTATATTAACTTCTGAAGAAAGTGAACAAATCGGCGAAACCCTAGAAGAAAGATTGATTGGCCGTGTTGCTCTTCATCCTGTTTACAAACCAGGCACAAAAAAAGAAATCATTAGTGCCAACCAAGAAATGACTGAAGAAACTGCCAAATTAATAACAGATAATAATATTGATTCAATCGCTGTCCGTTCCCCAATGACATGTTTGGCAAAATGGGGCATTTGTGAAAAATGCTATGGCCGCGATTTGACAACTGGTGAAACAATTCACCAAGGTGAGGCCGTAGGAATCCTAGCTGCTCAAGCGATTGGTGAGCCTGGAACACAGCTTACCATGCGTACTTTCCACCTTGGTGGTGTAACTGGTGAAGATATTACTTCCGGCTTACCTCGTGTTGAAGAGCTTTTTGAAGCTAGACCACCACGATCAGCTGCCGCTATCTCAGAAGTTTCCGGCAAAGTTACCATCAAAGAAGAACGCGATCAAAAAGTCGTCACTGTTACTTCGGACGAAATTCCAAAAGAAACAATTTCAATTGAAGAACCTTATAAATTTTCAGTTGATGACGGTGATATCATAAAACAAAAACAAGTTATCGCTGTAGCGCAGGGCCAAAAAGCAATTCGCTCTTCCATAAATGGTAAAGCGGAAATTAAAAAGAATAAACTAGTTATTACTTCAACAAAACCTATCCAAGAAGAATATGTCATATCTACAAATGCGACTATGAAAGTAAAACACGGCGATATTATCGAACGTGGACAAGAACTAGTTGAAGGTCACCTTGATTTAGCTCGCGCCCTTGAACTCAAGGGAACCGTTGCTACGCAATCCTACATTATCCGTGGTGTCCAAGAGATTTATTCTACCCAAGGTCAGGCAATTAATGATAAACACGTAGAAATTATCGTTCGTGAAATGTTTTCAAAGCTTAAAATCCGCGATGGTGCTGAGACAGAATTTATCCCAGGTCAAATTGTTGATCGTCTTAAAACTGAACAATTAAATAAAGATTTAGAAGCCGCCGGTAAACCGAAAATGGAATACGACCAAATCGTCCTCGGTATCT
>VFKW01000052.1 GCA_009885355.1 Candidatus Berkelbacteria bacterium | reverse complement strand
AGCTAGTAGTTGGGAGTTGGGGGGGTGCGGCTGACGCCTGGATTCTTCGGCTGCGGCCTCAGAATGACTATTTATATTTTCGGAGATTATTTTTATGTCTTTTAGACTTAATTCTCGGGCTAGGACTATTCTTTGTATGCCTTGTTTGAACCAAAAGTTGGCCGTGAGTTGGTTGGTGGTGTTGGCTTGGGTGGAGAGGTGGATTGGGATGTCGGTGTTTTCTTTTAAAAATGCAATGATGCCCGGGTCGGCGGCGATGATGGCGTCTGGTTTTAAGGCTATGGTTTTTAGGGCGTGAGCTTTGATGGCTTCGATTTCTTGAGAGTGTGGGAAGACATTTAAAGTGAGATAGATTTTTTTGCCGAGCTTGTGAGCATATTCAATCCCCTCTTTTAAAGAGTCTTCGTCAAAACCGATTTCGCGGGTGCGCATCGAAAATTTGGGCGTCGAAGCATAGACGGCATCGGCGCCATATTGAAAAGCGATTTTTAATTTTTCTAGATCCCCGGCCGGGGAGATGAGTTCTGGTTTTTGCATGACTGTATTGTAGCACATCATAAGATGGAATTCAATCATATTTGGCTTGACAGATATGGTTTAATGTGTTATAATTTCGGGTACTTTAAAAAATGACTTTAATGGCCTATTGATTACCTATGCTTAGATAAGCAGTAGGGCGTTAAAGTCAAATAAAACAAAAAAAGGAGTGTGTTTTAGATGAGTAATTCTGGTGGTGGGGATGGTCGTGGTGAGGGTATGGATAATAACCCTCTTGCGGACATGGGTTATTCTGGCAAGCATCTCGTAAGAGGAGAAATGCCGCAAATATCGGCAATAAAGCGGGATTTATCAGTAATGTTCGATGGTATTGATCTTTCTTACGTTGATGAACTGATGAGGGGTATAAATATTCCTGATGATGAAATTCGTTCGTTCTATAGCAGAGTGTGCTACGGCAATGTTATTGTACCTAAGATTTCGTATCTGGGTAAAATCTGGAATATTGAGGATCCGTATCAATCAGGTTATCATAAGATCTTTCTGAAGGTTTGTGATTTACTTGCTTCGCGCGAGAAGCTTACCAATCGAATTAGTGATCAGTTTGAGACTGATCGTTTCATTTCAATTGGTAGAAGTGTTGTTCAGGAGCTTCGACAAATAGAGAATATGACAACCGGTGATGTGCTGGGTATGTCTATTACAGTCGATACTTTACTCGCTCGAAATTCGAGCATACTTAAAGGCAATTGGCATCTTAGATCTATGGGAGTCACTGGGAATGTGAAAACAGAATGTTTCCCGCTTGGTTTGGTTCAGGTGGGTTCAATGCTGCTTGTAGCACCTGATGTGCTGGAGCCAGATGTTCCGGCGTCTTGTATAGCAGATCATCTGACTGAATCTCCTTTTGGGATTGGGAGTACGCCATGCTTTGTCTCTGTAAGGGAAAAGCGAGAGTTCCAAATTAGAGGAAATGGCGATTCTTATTCTGGCCCAAAGAGTTATATAATAGGCTGCTTGTCTATTAATACAGTAGGTCGCTTATTAATTGATAGGTGAGGCATTTTGCCTCACCTTATTTATATGCCAGGAAACCCCGTACGTAGGAGGCAGTCACGTCATGATTCTTGCCGAGT
>VFKW01000034.1 GCA_009885355.1 Candidatus Berkelbacteria bacterium | reverse complement strand
GGGATCCAGATTACAAGGTTTCCTGGATTCCCTGCCTGCCGGCAGGCAGGCGGTTCTGGGATCCCATTCCTGAATCAAGTTCAGGACAGGCTCCGACCGGAATGACGGATAGGAGAGTTTTCCAGTGATCTTCAGCTTAGTATTGAACGTTTTTAAAGTATGGTTCATTTAGCTCATTATAAACAAGGGCTGAAATATCTTGGATGGTCTTTTGGGCGGTTTTCAGATTTGACCGACTTTTGGTCATGACGCAAAGAAGATAGGGATTTTTGGCGTAGATTATTCCACAATCATGAAGTTCACGGTAGCCATCAGGATAAGTTATCAGGCCGAACTTATGCGAAACTAGCTTATTTCCTATAGGTGCGGCTAATCCATCCTTAAATTCCACTTTACTTAGCAATTTAAGGGCTTTTTCAGACGGATCTTTTCTTAAATATGTCGAATTATATAAAACTCTTAAAAAATAAGAGAAATCGCTAGCAGTAATAAAATCTTCACCAGGCTTAACTGCTTCGGGATAGGGAATTTTTAGATCTTGATATATGGTTTTTAGTAAATAGGGGTTAATAGTGTCAATGTTTCTGGCTAATAAATTATAAGCATTATTATCGGAATAAATAATCATTAAATCGATGAGCGCATCAACTGTATATGATTTACCAATGGTGGCGAACTTTGTTGGCTTGATTTCTTGATTTGAATTTAGATCAAGATTACTGACAACCGGTAATTTTTTTTGCAGGATTGACGGGTCGGTTTGGGCAGCTTTATAATATGCGATCATTATTGGTATTTTTCCAAGGCTGGCGGGATAAAACTTTTCTTTAGGATTTATAGCAAGCTGATCGTTGCTGCTATAATCTCGAAAATATACTGAGGCGGATTCTATCTCCTTTGATTGTATTTTTTCGTCAATCATATTTTGTATCTTGTTTTTTAATATTTTCGCTTCTTCGGTATCACCGCCTTGCTCTGCGTCACAAAAAAGCAAAGGGCTGATGAATTTATAACCATTAAGTCTGACAGTATTAATTTTTCTAGCGGTGGTATTTGGGGAGAAAAATGATTTCACAAACCAGCCGGAAAGTAGTCCGAGCGTAAAGACAAATACCACTAAATAGAATTTTTTAATTATTTTATTTGTAATAATCTGCTGAATTTTAGTTTTAAAAAAGGCTTTTTTAGTCACGAATTTATATTAGATGAATTTTGCCTACAGTGCAACTGGATCGGTGTGGATAAATTTTAGACTGTTAAAAAACCTAATTATTCTTCGAGTGAACCGCTGGCTGGCGGAGAGTTGAGAACTGGTTCTCCACAAGGTCGAACAATATTTTCCTTGAGTGGATAAATTTTGATATTGACATATAATAGTTAAGTTGCTAATCTAATTATGTACTTATAGAGATCGCTGAAAAACCTCTCTAATTCGTCATTCCGGTCGGGATGGGATCCCAGAACCGCCTGCCTGCCGGCAGGCAGGGAATCCAGGAAATCTTATAGCTGGATCCCGGATATCGGGTGCCACCCGCTTCCGGGATGACGATATGGTTTTTCAATGGCCTCATAAAAGGTAATAATATGAAAAGAAAAGAAACAATCAATCAAATCTTGGAAAATTTTTTTTGCATCAAGCGAAAGATGATGGCAAACGGTCATGGATTTTCTGGTAAAAATGGCATGACTCAGACGCAAGCACAAGTATTGCATATTATTAAAATGAAAGATGGGATCGGGGTGAAAGAGTTAGCAGAGACTCTCGGGACCAGCTCGAGTGCAATCACACAATTGGTGGACGGACTAGTGACGGAAGGATTTTTGATCCGCGAAAGCTGCCAAGAAGACAGGAGAGCGCTGAAGCTACGATTGTCAGATGAAAGTAAAAACAGAATTAACAAATTTAGAGAGCATGGATTGGAAAAGATGGCTGACTTGTTTGCGAATTTGAGCGATGAAGAGCTGGAACAATTTAATACATTGGCTCAAAAAATTGTTGAAAATATCACAAGGGAAAGGAATAAAACTCATGACTAATAAAGATATCAATAAACCAAGTTTTTTGCGCAAATGGGGGCCGGTTTTTGTGCTGAGCTTGGGATTGGCGATTATTATTATCGATACGACACTTTTAAACGTGTCTTTGGGAAATATCATAAGGGATTTGAAAACTGATATCCAGAGTTTGCAATGGGTGATCACGGCTTATTCACTGACTCTGGCAGCATTGACTATCACCGGTGGAAGACTCGGGGATCTTTTTGGACGCAAAAAAATGTTTGTTTTAGGGGCGATCATCTTTGCAATCGGGTCATTTATCGCTTCGATCAGCACGTCGGTGGGGATGATGATCGCTGGGGAATCGATCATTGAAGGGATCGGGGCGGCGTTGATGATGCCGGCAACAGCTTCACTTTTGGTTTCCACTTATAAAGGGCGAGATAGAGCGATCGCGATGGGTATGTGGGGCGGAGTAGCGGGGGCTGCTTCGGCGGTGGGACCGATTTTGGGAGGATTTTTAACCTCAAATTATAACTGGCGCTGGGGATTTCGGATCAATATTTTTGTGGCGATCGTTTTGGTAGCTGCAAACAGATAATATCCGATGCTGCGAGGATCTCTCGAAAGGAAGCGCAGAACTTTGTATCGCGATCCATGATCAGGTATTTGTATCAGCTAATAATCCGTCAAATGCACTGACTTCTCTCGCGATCTGTTTCATCCAGTTTTCGTCTGGATTCGGTGTGCAACCAGCGAAGTGAACACGGCGG
>VFKW01000097.1 GCA_009885355.1 Candidatus Berkelbacteria bacterium | reverse complement strand
GTATGTCTTATGTGAAGGATTTTGAAATAATGGTTGTTGAGCCAAATGAAGAATTGGAAATGAAACTTGAATTTGAAGTAATGATGAATACATTAAAAAAAGAAGTATAATGGTTGTAAAACTGGTTATTTTGATGTATAATATGTAAAGTAAACTTGAACATTAATAAGTTCTATAGTACGATATAAATATGATTTCTAGATATATTTGCTACAAGGAAAAAGCTACAGCGATGAGACAAAATGGTATGACATATGTTGAAATTCGAGAATCGCTAGGCGTAAAGATCCCTAAGAGTACATTTACGAATTGGTTTAAGGATGTCTGTATTCCTGAAAAGCAAAAAAGACTTATGGCTGAAAAGATGGCAATTAAACTTAATAATAGTCGTCAATTGGCTTTGGTAGCAAATAAACGTAAAAGAGAATCGTATTTACTAGATATTCATAAAAGAGTTGTGCATTTAAAAGCATTGATTGATAATATAGATGTGGCAAAGATTTCTTTAGCTATGCTGTATGTTGCAGAAGGTTCAAAATCTACTCGTGGAACAGTAGATTTTGGAAATTCTGATCCAAATATTATTCGATTATTTATGGAATTACTAAAAAAATGTTATCCAATTGATCAAAAAAAATTTCGTTTAGTGGTTCAATGTAGAGCAGATCAAGATATATTATTTCTTGAAGATTTTTGGTCAAAGCTTACTAAAATTTCAATTTCGCAGTTTTACAAAACATCGGTTGATCCAAGAACAATTGGTAAGCCATCTAGGAAGTTAGATTATAAAGGTGTATGTAGAATTTATTATTTTTCTGCGGATGTAGATTTAGAATTGAAAGAAATATTTAAAATAATAATGGGCCGGTAGCTCAGTTGGTTAGAGCGCGTCGCTGGCAGTGATGAGGTCCGGGGTTCGAATCCCCGTCGGTCCACGAAGTGATTATTAACCTAAAAAACACACTGGAAGGTGTGTTTTTTAGTATTGTTTATTAGATATTGCGTATTTTTAAATATGTATTAATTTGCAGGAGGCGAGTTCTAGAATTTAGTGCACCATTTCTATATAGTCTTGATTATATGGATTATTTAAGGTATATTTGGTTCAAGCAATTATTGGGGGTGTGGTAACTTGAAAGTATATATCAAGCCATTAGTATGCCTTTCGGATCCGTTATTATGCACTGTGAATATAATCAAGCATAGATTAGTATATTATCTGACGAAACACCCTACATTGAAGAATATCTTTGTGGTGATGGAAGTCGATGATAAAGTCGAGTTTGAATTATATATTTGCAGAGATCATCTCTTGGGGGAATATATCGAATGGGTGATAGAGTTTGAAGATTGGATTGATAGTAAAGTTCAGGTGATCAAATATGATTTAAGTCTAGATGCTAGGTATAAAGATAATGTTGAAAATCTATTTTTATACTTTGTTTTTGGTAAGCATGTATTTGTAAAACCGACTATTATGCGCTTGCTGACTGATGCATTGATAAGTGAAGGCCAGAAATATGACAATACGATTGTCACACTTGGACAGGTTATTGGAACGTATTGCCCTGATTGTGGAGTGCCGCTTGGTAGTTTGCATGTTCTTGGTTGTTCTTTTGAGCAGTGTGCTTGCTGTGAGGGTCGCTTGGCATCTTGTCTGTGTGGTATGAATGGTATTCCATTTGGTTGGCAAGAAAGTGGAAATGGTCCTGTTCCAAAGGATGATATTCGAATGCCTTATGGGGATGAGATTTATTACGATGTTGATGGATTGGATATTTTTTGACGGCTGAAAAGGCCGTCTTTTTTTATCTTGAAAATATATATTTATAAGAGTAGAATTATTAGAGTATATAGTATATCGTATTTAGTATTTTGTATAAAATTAGATTCATGTTTTTTGGGAATGATAAACTGGAGATTATATGGAAAAGTATAACGCATCTGAAATCGAAAAAAAATGGCAAGGTGTTTGGAATAAAAATGGCGGTGATAAGGCTGTTGATTTTTTGGACAAACCAAAGCATTATCATTTAGTGGAATTCCCCTATCCATCCGGATCTGGTTTGCATGTAGGGCATTGTATGGGTTATACAGCATCGGACGTTTATGCGCGAATGATGAGAATGCGTGGATATAATGTATTATTTCCGATCGGTTGGGATGCTTTTGGATTGCCGACGGAAAATTATGCGATCAAAACCGGACGTAAACCGTCTGAGGTGACAAAAGAAAATACTGATATTTTTAGAAAACAAATGAAATCTCTCGCCTACTCTTTTGATTGGGATCGAGAAGTAAATACGACGGATCCGGATTATTACAAATGGACGCAGTGGATATTTTTACAATTTTATAAGCATGGCTATATTGATAATAAATTGGTGGAAATAGCAGATGATGATACGACGACTCCACGAATGGCTTATCAGGCTGAAATGGCGATCAATTGGTGTCCTGATTGTAAAATCGGGTTGGCAAATGAAGAAGTGATCGACGGAAAATGCGAGCGTTGCGGAGCCCAGACATATAAAAAAATGCAGAAACAGTGGATGCTGCGTATTACGGCGTATGCGGATCGATTGATAAATGATTTGGCAAAAACGGATTATTTGGAAAAAATAAAAACTCAACAGATCAACTGGATTGGGAAAAGCGAAGGTACCCAAATCAATTTTGAAATCAAAAATGATTTTAAAGATAAAAACTTTGTATTTTTACATGCTTATGGCGACAATTCACAAGGTTCGTTTTGGCCTTGGCTGAAATTGGAAGTTGAAAAACGTGGCGGGAAAGTCTATGTGCCGGATTTGCCAAATACGGACGAGCCAAATATACAAGAACAAATGAATTTTGTTTTAGATAATTATAAATTTGATGAAAATACGGTGGTTGTGACTCATTCGTTGGGCGGCGTGGTGGCGATGAAAATGATCCCTGAATTGAAGGTAAAAATCGATAAATTAGTTATGATGGCAACTCCGCTTCATACTGATTTGAAAGATAAGATGCCAAGACCGGCATTGGATGCTTGTACGGATTGGAAATTTGATTTTGAAAAAATTAAAGAAAATGTTCGTGATATCGCCATTTTGGGTGATATCGAGGATCATATTGTACCTTTGAGCCATACGCGAGAGATCGCGGAAAAATTGTCAGCGAAATATTTTGAGAAAATTGGTCAGATGACGCATTTTAATAATGATATTGAGCCAGAAGTACTCAAAGTTTTACTTGATTATATTCAGGTTTTTACAACCCGAGCTGATACGCTGTTTGGATGCACATACGTGGTTTTATCGCCTGAACATGAGGCGATAAACAATTTTCAATTTTCAATTTCCAATTTTCAAGAAGTGGAAGAATATATTAACCAGGCAAAGAAAAAGTCGGATCTGGAACGGACGGAATTGCAAAAGGAAAAAACTGGGGTTAAATTGGATGGTGTCAAAGCGATAAATCCAATTAATAGCGAGGAAGTGGATGTTTGGGTGGCAGATTATGTGCTGGTCGGATATGGAACTGGAGCTGTGATGGCGGTGCCGGCGCATGATGAGCGGGATTTTGAATTTGCTAAAAAATATGGGATTGAGATTAAAGAAGTAATTACGACGAAGAATAAAGAATTAGGAATAATGAATAATGGGGAGAGCCGAGCTTATACTGATTATGGTGTAATGATTAATTCTAGCAGTTTTGATGGTTTGACCTCCGAAGAAGGTAAAAAGAAAGTTACGGAAAAATTGAAAAAATTGGGATTGGGAGAAGAAACAGTTAATTTTAAATTGCGCGATTGGGTATTTTCTCGTCAGCATTATTGGGGAGAACCGATACCTTTAATTTTTTGCAATAATTGTGCAAAAAATAAGAATAAAGAATTAGGAATAATGAATAATGGGGAGAATACGATAGTTCCGGTGCCAGAGGATCAATTGCCTTTGACTTTACCGGATGTTGAAAATTATGAGCCGACGGATACTGGAGAATCCCCTCTTGCTGGAATTGCTGATTGGGTTGAGGTGAAATGTCCGAAATGCGGCGGCAAGGCAAGGCGGGAAACAGATACGATGCCAAACTGGGCCGGTTCATCTTGGTACTACATCGCTTACGCTCTAAATCAAAAAGAAAAGATAAAAGATAAAAAACAAGCTAATATTTTTTATGAAAATAAAAAAGAATTAGATTATTGGATGCCGGTGGATATTTATAATGGTGGGATGGAGCATGTGACATTACATTTGCTTTATTCTAGATTTTGGCATAAATTTATGTATGATTTGGGCGAAGTTGCTATTATTGAACCATATCAAAAAAGAATTGCCCATGGGATTATTTTAGGCTCTGATGGTCAAAAAATGAGTAAGTCAGAGGGTAATGTGGTAAATCCGGATGAGATAGTTGAAAAATATGGCGCCGATACGATGCGATCGTATATCATGTTTATTGGGCCTTATGATCAGGAGTCAGCCTGGAGTATGGCCGGATTACAGGGTGTTTATAGATTTATTCATCGGGTTTGGAATAATGCAGGTAAAGTGGCTGACGTTCAGGATAATAAAGAATTTTTAAGTAAATTACATAAATATATTGTTTCAGTGACAGATGATATTGAAAATTTCAGACTAAATACTTATGTGGCGAAATTGATGGAGATTAATAATTTAATTGATAAATTAGATAAGATTAGTAAAGAAGCTTGGGGTTTGTATTTACAATTATTATCGCCAGCAATGCCTCATTTGGCTGAAGAATTGTGGTCAAAACTGGGTCAAGCGGAAAGTATTTTTGTTAGTAATTGGCCAAAGGCGGAAGATAGATATTTGGTGGATGAATTTGTTAATGTTGCCGTACAGATAAATGGTAAAGTTAGGGGAATTATTAAGGCTGATATGACAGCTAGTGAGGATGAGGTAAAAGGTTTAGCCCAGGCAGATCCGATAATTGCAAAATGGTTGGAAGATAAAAAGATTACAAAGATAATTTATATAAAAGACAAAATTATCAGTTTTGTGATTCAATAAGCCATTATGGGTTGATTTTATTGATAAATTGTGGTATTATTTCTATGTTATGAATGACAATCCTTTTCAATTGAATTTAGTAGAAGTCATGAATGCTGAGACGGGATTTGAGCATAGTTTTAAATTGTCCGGAAAGTTAGAAGATGACGAAGAAATTCATTTTATAGATGATATTAAAATGAATATAAGTGTGACTCGAGTCGGTGATGGATTGATGGCGGATGGCAAGATTTTAACTAAAACAGAATTGACATGTAATCTCTGTGGAAAACCATTTGAAATGAAAATTGATCTGGGATTTAGCCGGTATTTGTCAGAGAATCCTGAAGATGAGTATGTAATTGATAAAGAATGGCATTTTGATTTTAGTCAAATTGCTAGGGATGAAATTATTTTAAGTTTACCAATAAAAATCGTATGTAATAATTGTCGAGGAGTGTAAAATGCCACAACCAAAAAAGAAAATGACCAATACCCGATCTGGTAATCGTCGTAGTCAAATCAGACTATCAGAGATTGCTTTGATGACTTGCAGTAAATGCAAATCAGCCGTTCAACCACATGTAGTTTGTAAAATTTGTGGTTATTATGATGGAAAACAAGTTATTGATATGGATAAAAAAGAGAAAAAAGTCTTAACAGAAACTCACGATCATGACCATGACCACGATCACAAGCATGAAGCTAAGTAATGCGGTTGACACAAGGTTTTTTGTATAAGAAGATATAGGGGTAAAAGGAGCACTATGAATCGTCATCTTTCAAGAATTATCACAATGCAATCTCTATATGAATGGGATTTTCGTCATGAGGGCGACCCTGTGGAGATCACGGAGCGAAATATTGAATTTAATGGTGACAAAGCTGACCAAGATTTTATTTTTGATATTGTTAAAGGTGTTGTAAAAAATAGTGAAGAAATCGATGGTTTGATCTCAAAGGCAGCGCCTGAATGGCCATTGGAACAGATATCTGTTGTGGATAAGACAATTTTACGCTTGGCTATTTATGAATTATTGTATTGCAGTGAAGTGCCGCCAAAAGTTGCGATTAATGAAGCAGTTGAACTGGGTAAAACATTTGGCGGGGAGAATTCCAGTAAATTTATTAATGGTGTACTGGGAACTCTTTATAGGCAAAGTGATAAATATAATGCTGCTGACGAAGTTGATGTAGCTGTAGATGAAAATATAGAAGATGATGTTATTGAATTAATTACAGAGCCTGAAGAAACTAAAACTGATGTTGAAACTGAAAAAAATAAATAGCGGGGGTGGAAAATGAATGGAAATTTTTCAGACTTTGAAACTCTAATCGGAATTGAATTTAAAAATAAAGATTTGCTGAGGCAAGTTTTTGTGCATAGATCTTATTTGAATGAGAATCCTTCTTTTAACTTGGAGCATAATGAAAGAATGGAATTTTTAGGTGATGCTGTTTTGGAATTGATCACAACAGAATTTTTATATCGAAATTATCCAAATCCTGAAGGAGAATTGACGAACTGGCGCAGCGCTTTGGTCAAAGGTGAAACATTGGCAAAAGTGGCTGGCGAACTGGGAATGTCAGAATATTTATTTTTGAGTCGAGGCGAGGCAAAGAGTGAGGGCAAAGGACGTCAAATTATTTTGGCGAATGCTTTTGAAGCATTGATTGGGGCGATTTATCTGGATCTTGGAATAGAATCGGCACGTGAATTTATATCAAATAATATTTTAGTTCGATTGCCGGAAATTTTGGAACTTGGGTTGTATATGGACGCGAAAAGTAATCTACAAGAGATTGTTCAGGAAAAAGAAGGTTATACTCCAGCATACAAGGTGTTGGGTGAATCCGGTCCGGATCATGATAAACGGTTTACAGTGGGTGTATTTGTAAATGATCGGATGATTGGTGAGGGTCGTGGGATGTCGAAGCAATCGGCCGAACAATCAGCTGCCCAAAAAGCCTTAGCTAAATATAAGTAAATTAAACTAAAAAAGTTTTAATTTGCCGAGGCTGAAGCCGAGGCATTTGGGCCAGAAGTCGAGGTAGAAGTTGTATTGCCTGAGCTACTTGAAGATGAGGAAGAACTTGAGCTGGAAGAGCTTGTGGATGTGGAAGTGGTTGGATTAAGGATAGATTTGTTTGTAATAATTCTTTTTTTGACAACTGGCGGCGGGGTAGTAGCTGCTTTTTCAACAATTTTTTCTTTGATTTCAGGGCATTGCTGTGAAATAGGGGCAAAAATTAATGTTTGTCTATTTGGTAGAATGAAATTTATTCTTGTAGTTGGATCATAACCAACCGGGAAACCTGTTGGTAAATAGACATTAACTGCACCATTTTCGCTTACGACATTTGCTTGGGTTGATTGTTTGGTGCTTTTTTTTGCAGTTTGCTGTTGCTTATTATTTGATGCGGTTTTAGGTTTATTTGAATAATATTTAGCGATATTTAAACCCAATGCAACAAAAAGTAGCACTAGGGCAATTCCTAAAAATATAAAAAGACTGCTATTTTTTTGTTTTTTGATGTTTGTAACTACATTTTCATACATATTTAATCCTTTTGTTATACATTATTATAGTACAAATTTGTATAAAATGCAATAGTAATTGCTTACTTTATACTAAAAAAAGGCCTATTTGGCCTTTTTTTAGTATAATTTTTTATTATTTTTTAAAATCGTCTCTAATTTTTTTAACTAAATCAGCAGCTGCTGATTGTCCGCCAAGTCCGAACGATAATCCTCCTGCAATAGCCATCGCGGCTACCAGGCCGGTAAACATAACATTGATGAGATATGATGGAATGTTTAGCTGGTAGAAAGCTGTAAAGCCAATGAATATATATACAATATATCTGGTCAGAACGGATAAAACTTTGGCGCTAGTAGCACCAATGCTTGCGGCGCCAGCTTTTACTATTTGAGATAGAAGATTGGCGATTATACTTCCAATGAGAATAATCATCATGGCAATAATTATATTTGGAATAAATTTGATCAAATTTTCAAGTAAATCAGCGATTGAATCCAGCCCGATGATTTTTGATGCAGGAATAAGAAATACGATAGTAGTAAGCCAGCCTACAAAATTTCCGCAGGTTTCTGAGGCTTTAAAATTGATACCGGCTTTTTTTAGGACTTCAGTAAAATTAATACGATCGAAGAATTTTTGGACTTTAGCAGCATCCAAAATTGTAATAACAGCCCATTTTAATATGCGGGCAATAAGTAATCCAATAATAACGATAATAATAGCGCCAACGATTTTTGGAGTAAAATCAATTATGCGTGCCCAATAATCGCTTATGCTATTAATAGTTGTTGACGACCAGTCGGAAATATTCATAAAAACTCCTTTTTTAGTCTAATTTAATTATATTTAATTATATTTTTGATCAATTTCAATGTATTTTTACAATATTTATCGACCTTTGAGCTCATCATACTACTATACTTTTAGTTGTCAAGTATTTTTTTGCTTTGACTTACAGAAAGCTTATTTTAATCTATTGCAGTACATGGGTCAAGGATGAGGGTTAATTTGTTGGCACTTCCGTGCCGTATTTATAATAAGGGGCGAGGGGCTCGTTTCGGAGACTGTCTAATAACTTCTTTTTAATGAAATGAAATTATTCACCAAGGCGAATCTTTTAGCATTGGCTCAAATTAAAAATATGCACCATTCTTGGTGCTTTATGTG
>VFKW01000025.1 GCA_009885355.1 Candidatus Berkelbacteria bacterium | reverse complement strand
CTGCTGAAAAATGATCGCGGAGGATGTGCATTGGGGGCGGATTGCTCTGGGGAATTTCATCGATGGCTCGGGGAAGCATACGGCTATGGCACGAATAATACAATACCGCCGGTTGTTGAGGCGATGCTGGCAGCCAGAGAAATACTCAACCCTGGAGAAAGCAGAAGGTGGCAGAATCTTACGAGAGCTGCGATGGGTAATATGGGAGGTTTTGCACTTTACTGCGACACTCAAGAATGCTCAATGACGGATGGAGGAGGATCGATAGGATCGACCCTTCAGCTTGCTACTCATAACTCGGATACTTTCGAGCAGCAGCTGACTTTCTTGGCCGGATTGGCAGCATTAGCTGGCGAATATCAGTCTTCTTACGCAGACTTTGATCGGAAAATCTAAACTTTTTTATGCGGGCCGGCAGGCCCGCTTTTTTTATGGATATAAAATCAATTTCAAGCCCATTACCAGGGTCATAATAATAAAAATTATCCTAACCCACTCGTCGCCTTTTTTTATCGCAGTATGTGCCCCGAACCATCCGCCGATCAGCATCCCTAAAAATATCGCAATACCAAATTTCCAAATTATAAAACCGGTGTTTAAAAGAAGATAAAGAGCATAAATACTGGTTGTAAAACCAACTACTAAATCGGTGGCATTTGACTCGATGGCTTTCATTTTCATAACCATCATTAGATTGTAGCGTGCCATAATGGCTGCACCGGCGCCAAATATTCCACTATAAATTGAGATGAAAAAATAGATAACCGATCCCCATATTGTGTGGGTTTTTGATAATTTTGTGTCTGTTATTTTTTTGTTCAATAAAATAAGCGGGAGCATGATGATAACGACGATACCAGCAAGTCTGGATAGTAGAATTTTGTCTATTTGGATCAAAATTTGAGTACCAATATATGTACCAGGCATACTCACAATCGAGAAAAGTATAGCCCATTTCCAATTGATTTTATTTTCTTTCCAATATTTTCCAATTGCGCTAAAACTCAGACCAAATGAACCAACTCGATTTGAAGCTATGGCTGATTGAGGTGGAATGCCTAGCAACATTAATACCGATGTTGAGATCAAACCTCCACCGCCGACCATTGCGCCGACAAAAGCTGCTAAAATACCTGTTAAAAATATTAGTATAATTATCATTTGACTACTTCTATTAATTTCTCACCTGATAAAATATGAAAATGGAGATGTTTGGAGTCTTGAAAACTGCCGCCGTTGTTTACGATGCGGTAATTTTTTTGATCTAATTTGTTTTCGATTATTATTTCTTTTATCGCTTTAAATATTTCATTTAATAAATCATCATCGGCTTCCAAAATAGTTACGATATGTTTTTTGGGAATGACGACGGCGTGAAAAGTAAATGACGGCTTGGTGTGATAAAAAGCCAAAATATTTTCGGTTTCTTTGATTTTTTGGAATTCAACTTTGTTATTTAAGATGTTTTTACAATAGAAATCGTTCATATTTTCCTCACCTAACTTAGGTTTTTAATTATTTCTTTAACTTGTTCAAAATTTAATTTTGAGAGCTCTGAATTTGCAACCCATTTTTCTTGAGTGATATCAGTGCTAAACCAATCTGGTTTTATAAAATCAGCCCTAGATTGCTCGTCTGGAAATTCGACTTCTGTATATATCAGACCTTCGAGTTTCTCATGAAAAACGTCGATTTCAGCTACTAAATTATTTTCAAGCGGATATTCATAACGAGTTTTAGATAGAGAGGCTGAACATATTGGCCAAAATTTATCAAATTCTTCTTTTGAAAGTTCGATTTCGGATTCGATGTAGCGACTGCCGTCATTTATATCAACCGGTGTTTTTTTGGTCATAGTGTATTTGCCGTCGGATTCTCTGATTCGAAGCGGAGATGGCAAACCGGAAATAAATCCCTGACGGATTTCTTTTGAAGGAAATTCTTTTAAATCTTCAGGCACTTTTAAAAGTAAAAAATTTAATTCACTTTCAAGCATTTTACTCCTTATAAAATTCTTTTTGCTATTACCGGTTTATAATACTCTAAAAACCGATCAATTGTCCAATAGCAAGTGCCTCCATCGATTGCAGTGGCATGCCAAATTGAATTTTCAGATTTTCCTAAATATATCGCAGAGTGCAAGTCGATAATCCAATCATCCTCATTACTGTAAATGGCACGAGTTCTGTCGATGGACTCACCTTTTTTGTTTTTAATCCGTTCGGCTAGAATTATATCACCTTGATTTAAGTCGTTAAAAAAATTTTTATTTTGATTATTTTCAAGCAAAGTTCCGGTGCTTTTATATAATTCAGGGCACAAAACTTTTTCCGGTTCTAAATATATTCCGTGATTTATAAAAAAATAATGCTGAATTGCCAACCGGCAATTTCCTTCTGTAATTGGCTTTTTTAAATCAATTTTTGAAAGCGGCCCGTTTTTAATTTTATACACAAAATTATCCATTTGCACTGACCATTAAAATCCTTTCATTTCATTTTCTAATTTAATCCAAAATATATTTCCACCCAGGCTGCCAGGACCAGGGGGCGGGGATGATTTCTTCTAGGGGTTTGCCCAGGATCCAGTGTTCTAAGGCGTATTGGGTGGCGCGGTGGCCGATGATCATTATTTTTTTGTTTTCATAATTTTCATGTATTTCGGCTAAGAATTCTTTCATTCTTTGAGAGGTCTCAAGATAGCTTTCGCCGCTGGGAAATGGGGTTTTGATGCGATTTGGTTTTTGCTCCTCGACTTCGTGGCTCGGAGATTGGGTAAAGTCGCCGTAATTGCACTCGCGCAGTCTTTCGTCTTTTATTATTTCAAAATCACGATTTTTAAATGCGATTTCGACCGTTTTGTATGATCTTTGCAGGTCAGAGCAAAAAATGGCGTCAAAATGATCTTTCTTATAGCGATCACCCAGTTCTTTGGATTGTTTTACGCCCAATTCTGATAATTCCACATCATTCCAGCCGGAAGAAATGTGGGCTTCGTTGTCATAGGATGTGGAATGGGGTTCGAAAATGATGGTTGTCATTTATACCTCTATAGATTCACCGTCTTTTAGAATTTTTACCTCGATATCGGTTCCATTCATTGCCTGAGCAAATTCTTCCGGAGGTGTAGGGTAATTTGGGCTATCATAATGCATCGGAATGATTAATTTGGGCTTGATCTCTTGAATTTGAGTCTTAGCTTCATCAATATTCATCGTGACGGTGCCGCTAAATGGAACGGCGATGATATTTGCGCCGGTGGTTTTATCTAAAAATAATGTATCGCCTGGGTGATAAAATATATTTTCATTGTCATCAATACTAAAACCAACCACATTTGGCGCGGGATTGCCATTTGGAAGCGGACCGTGGGTTGAGAGAAAGCTTTTTATTTGTATTTCGTCAAATTTTTGATCATATGATTTTTCAGCTGAACTAATGTTTAAATCAGTATATTTTTGTTTTAATTTTTCAGCTACTTCGTTAGTTGATAATATAATTGGCAAATTATTTTTGATAATAATATCGCAATTTTCTTGGTCAAAATGATCTGGGTGGATGTGCGTAAAAAGAATTATATCGATGTTTTGAAAAGAATTTGGATCGATATTTTCTTTTTGAAAAACAAACGTGCCAGGGTCGATCAAGATTTTTTTATTTTGTGTTTCGATTAAAAAACAAGATTGGGAGTGTTTGGTTATTTTCATTTTATCTACTTTCTATAACTTCAATTGCTTTAAGCATCCAATCGCCTCTTAATTCTTTATCGGCATTCATTTGTTGAAGTTCCCTAAAAGTAAACCATTTGGCATCGAGGATTTCATCTTCTGGAAATTTGAGCTCTCCTGCGGTTATTTTTGCTTCAAAAGCATGTTTTACAGGTTTATCAACATCTTCATGGTATATACCAAGTTGGCTAAGTAATTCAACGTCAAAACCGGATTCTTCTTTAGCCTCTTTGATGGCGGTTTGTTCGATCGAATCCCCGAGCTCAACTTTACCGGCAGGAAGGTTCCATAGGCCGTAAGCTTTTGGCAATTTTTCTTGCACTAATAAGTATTTATCTTCTTTTTTTATTACCACTCCGGCTACTATAAATGTGTATGCGATTTTTTCATCATCTTGAGTATTCATTTTCTCTACTTTCTATATATTTATATTATACTTCCTAAGAGAAGTGATTTCAATCATATTTTATCAATATTAACTTTGAGTTTGATTTAATTTTTTATATGTTTAATAAGTGTATAATAAAATTATGGAAAAAGAACAAGATTATCAAAAAACTTATTTGGATTATAAACGGCCAAGATTTTCGCCGCCG
>VFKW01000071.1 GCA_009885355.1 Candidatus Berkelbacteria bacterium | reverse complement strand
GCTTCTTTCAGCGCCATTTTCGCCCGAGTCACCGCCCCCTGTATAGTCTCTTTGTCAGACATTGGCTGATCCGAAATCCCAGAAGCCACCTTAATCCCAATTACTTCCATAGATTTATCATCCGCATAAACTCTTGCCATCGCATTCTCAACAGCTTGAAGCTTTGCAATATTCATAGTCCCAACCACAATTTTCACAATATCTCCCAACCAACGTATTATTAGATTTAAAAGGCATCTTTTATCTTAAAGGCATATCAACCTATATGAGTTTTCTTTAATTCATCTATAATCGCCGTAATTTTTGAACTCGGTGATACTTTATATGGTATCTCGCTATACATAGAACGTAGATTTTCAGGCAGCTTTTTTGTAATATATTTGTTCTAAAAATTCAGGTAAGTATATAAGAAAGCTAAGACAATCCTGTTTAAATGATTCGGCTAATTTTGGATCAAGGTTTTCAAAATACGTCGTCAATCTCTCTGCACTACCAGGCTTAATTTCTTCCAGATCATTTATTAGAACATCAGTTAGATCGCAGACGCGATATTGGATTCCTTTTCTAACCCCGGGAATTTTTTCAATGCCAGTTTCATGGGAGTATGAAATCGGATGACTGGCTAGCATATGCAAGAGAACCCGCGGACCATAAGCATCAACTGTATCTTTATAAAAATCGGCTTGTAAATTATCTGATTTGTAAGATGATTCTCTTTTTGAATTAAAATTGGATTGTTCTTCGTCTGTAAGAGACCCGAACAAAACCATCTCATAAATCTTTGTGTCAAAAAAACCAGGCTCTTCTTCTGCGGCGACACTAATTACGCGTTCGTCAAAGTTCCGTCCAAGATCAGTACTTACGCCAAGACGAAGCTGTCTTTGGGTATGGCCATATTCATGGTTGATAAGTTCCATGGCTGAATTGCGCATATCTTTATCTTTGCTTTGTAAATTTTTAGCTACTTGGGAAGGTAAGACGAAATAATATTGTCCTTTTTCATCTTTTAAAGTGATGGCAGCTGTATTAATGCCCTGTAGTGTTTCCCAGTCATAAGATACAGTATTCGATCCCGGCTCACAAGTTTGGTTTAGCACGATGATATCAAATGGTTTTTCTGTTTTTGGCGTAATGCCAAAAAAACCTCTCGATCTGGACAATAGAGATTCTTCGCCTGTTTCTTGGCACAGTTGTTTGACGTAATTAGTCAGTTCACTATCTTGAAAATTACGAAAATTTTCGACTTCTATTTTTCTTTCTTCTTTTAATGCTGGAACTTCGAACAGATACTTGTCTCTTCCTTCGATACTGTCTGCGAAAGCTCTTTGATTGAATCCGGATTTATCAGCTGTCAAAACTCTGGCAAATTCAAATAAAAATTGACGCTGTTCTTCATGATTTTGGAAGTCGCCATTTAATTTATAATAAGCCCAGCTGTCGCAAAGGGCAATAAATGGTTCTTGATAAGCCGGATCGTCAAACAAGGATTCATCGATTTCTAATGTTTCTAGGAAAAAATCAGCAGCTTGTTTGACACTTTGCCGGTATTCATCGCTTCTTTCTGGCCCAAACGATCTAGCCAATGAAGATACTTGTTGGTATTCTTTTTGGCTGATTCTGCCAGAAAGTATCTCTTTTATATTTGGCTTTTCTTCCATTTCATGGCTCTCTAGTGCAATCGGCAGCTCGGACGAATTTGTGGGCATTTCCCATTTGACATTTTGATTATCAGGTTGAATAAATTCTGTTTTCATGTTTTCATGTTATATCATTATAATAATAAAAACAAATCAATATTATGGCCGTTAGTTAAATTTAATAATTTTGGTTTGGTTAGATTGTAAAATTATTATACCCTGGACTTTAGGCTTTTTTAGATTTATAAATTATACCATGACCTCTAAGATCACTTCCAGTAATTAGTCATTGCCTGCCTGCAAGGCAGGGCCATTAAAAATTGGTCATTTCGATAAATCCGCCCCATTGCATTCTCAACCGCCCTTATTTTCACTGCATTCTTAGTACCTACAACGATTTTCATATTATCTCCATTTGAGATCATGACCATAGATAAACAACTTATCAATACACTAAACTTTAACTATTATTTTAATTTTCTTATGTAACTGGAAACCCGCATTCTATAATTTTACAGGTTTATTTCTATGTAACTACGGTTTCTAGTTATGCCCATATTGGTATGTATTTTGAATTTTTTTTACTTGCATCTTCTTGAAATGGTTTTATAAACTTTGCATCAGTAGTATCACTAAAAATCCGAGACACCATTGGATAATTTTTTTCCGAAATTTTTAATCGCTGTCTAAGGGTTGAGTTAGTTGTATCCCTGTTTGAAACATAATTCAAGCAACAATGCTGGTAGCATGCTCTGATACGATCTGACCTATCCATGTTCGCAAACGATCTTGGCGCGTATATTGTAATTCTTGTACCATTGTCATAAGTTTCAAACCTTGGAGCAGGTAATTGATATACTTCAATTGCTGAAATTACTTTGTCAATTCCGCTTCCTCTCTCTTCACAAATTCTTACTCTGCGCATCAAAGAAGCTAAAATTTCATTTCTTGATCTTGGTGGATAATCAATAAAACGATCTGTATTAACTAAAGGCGTACCAGGATTATATATTTCTAACCGATCAGAAAATATTTCCACCATCGGCCCATTTCCTGAAACAGTAAAATCCTGATGAACTAGTGCATTCGCCACAAGCTCTCTTATCGCAATTTCTGGATAAATTTTACGCTCAATCCTAATTGATTCCTGAATGGCCTCATTACTAGGGAGTTGACCATTAATATAAGCAACAACATTTTGAAAAGCGGATGCATATCCCTGCTGACCAATCCTTTCTTGAATAGTATTTACTCTATCATTTCCAGAGTATGAAATTATTCTTATAGCTTTCCTTTTAATAGTATTAAAATTGGATAACTTCTTTGCAAATAATATTGCTCCTAAATTTGTTATACTATAGGCTCCTCGGCTATGAGCTATTAACCCCTCTGATTCTAATAACTCAATAACTTCTTCTTCGTTTGTCGACTTGGTTAAATTACTCAATCTAAAAAAACTATCTGAGTCTAAAAGCTCCAAAACTTCTTGCTTATTTAAACCCGATAAAGCAGATTCCGTTTCAAATTTTCTACGAAGTGGATTATTCCAAATAATTCTTTCATGATCAGGATGCTCTATTAATGGCTTTGTTACACTCCCAATCCGAATATAAGCAACTTGTCCAGAAAGTGTTGATCTATCTTTTGCTGATGGAATCTCGATAATTACTACATTTTTACCTTCATAGTTTAACCTAAATATTTGTACGTTAAGTTTGGGTGTGGTTCTTTGTGAAAGCCAAATTTCAAGAGGCTCTTGTCCAACTTTATAAGTTAAAGGGTTAAATGTTGTACCGACTATCTCATGAGTTTCATCTTTCACCCCAAAAACAAGGTAGCCTGCATCTCGTCCTTTAGTGCATGCAGTATTTGAAAGTGCTGAAATTAATCTTGAAATCTCCTCTGGACCATAATTATTTTCCTTAAATTCAACCCATTCGGATTCGTGGGGCAATAAAACTAACTCCTTGAGTAGATTATGTAATTGATCATTACTCATAATTTAAAGATATTATTACAATTAAATTGGCGGAAGAGGTGGGATTCGAACCCACGAGGACCTTGCAGCCCTACCGCTTTTCGAGAGCGGGGCACTCGACCACTATGCGACTCTTCCAAAGCGCCGATGATACTACTAACAACCTACAACTGACAACAAACAACTTACTTGCCAGATAATTTTTTCTTGAAACCACCTATTTGACTAGTGATATCTGCGATTCTTGTTTCATATTCTAAATACCGACTATTTTTCAAATAACCATTATCTCTTAAAATATCTAAATTTGCCAAAGTTTCATACGCTGATCCTGCTGATATTTCCAAATATCTAACCATCTCTTTATCTGATTCTTTTCCACTTCCTTCTGCGATATTCAAAGCGATTGAAAGTGTTGATCTTGTCAACTGATCACCCAAACTATACTTGATATCCCTCGGCAACTCTTTATACAAACTTAAAATATCCTTAAATAATAATTTAGATTCTTGATATACTTTCCAATTTTTATATCTAAATTTTTCCATATTCTTACTTCTTCCAAGTTGTTGTAGGTTGTTTGTTGTCAGTTGTTAGTTATGAAAAAAATCACCAAATTTTTTTCATTAGCGGCTTGATCACAACCTGTCGCTCAGCTCGCTCTCCCATACTCTCAGTCATTACCCCTTCAATTTCCTGTACCAACATATGAACCATTCTTCTTTCTGAAGCGTTCATCGGATTTAATGCTTCATGTTTTCCAGTTTCAACTACTCTCTTTGCAACATTTCGAACTAGGCTACGTAAATATTCCATCCTGCGTTTTCTATATCCTTCGATATCTACTCTGACAGATACAAATTCCTCAAATTGCTTATTGAGTAAAGACCGAAGTAAATGCTCAAACGAATCCAAAACCTCGCCTTTATTCCCGATCATCCTTGCCGCTTCAGCACTCTCAATTTCCACCATCACCGTATCTTCTTCATGCCTTGCCTTCACGATTCCATCCACCTGTAGCCTGCGCAGCAAATCTTCCGCTGCCGATGTAATAATTAAAATCTTGTCGCTCATTTTTTTCTCCTTACAGTTACAACCACATCCTTAGATTTACTCTTAAATTTTCGATCATCGATTTTTTTCGTTTTCTTTGGCTCTGCTTTAATTTCCTCTTTAGGCTCTTCTTTTGCTTTCGGCAAATATTTAGCCTTTTCATCCTTCTTCTCGCCTTTGCCTATTTCTAGCTCTGTATATATATTCTTAACACCTTTTTTCTCAAAAAACCACCATTGCTGCACAATCGTAAATAATGTCGTCGCACCCCAATATAGAGGCAGCGCCGCCGGCAAACGATAAGCAATAAAAAATGTCATAACCGGAGTCAAATACATCATTTGCTTTGTCATCATTGTTGCCATATCCGGCTTGCCATTTTCACCAACTTTTTTAGTATTCATACCAGTATAATTTTGCAACTGCCACATCTGCGCCATCTGCAAAAGTCCGACAATCGTCGGCAAAATAAACTTTTCAGGCTTTGCCAAGTCAATTCCCAAGAACATCGTATTCATGACTTCCGGACGTGGAATAAACGAATATAGTAAATCAAAACGGCTCGCATTCAACCCATCCTGAAATACTCTATATAAAATAAAAATAATCGGCAGCTGAATAAGCATCGGCAAACAACTTCCAAGTGGATTAACATTGTGCTCCTTGTAAAGCTCCATTGTTTTTTGCGCCTGCTCTTCTTTTGAATATTTTTCTTTGATCTCTTCCAGCAGTGGCTGGATCATCTT
Organism: Candidatus Berkelbacteria bacterium; assembly: GCA_009885355.1. Taxonomy (GTDB): domain Bacteria; phylum Patescibacteriota; class UBA1384; order VFKW01; family VFKW01; genus VFKW01. The sequence goes on along the minus strand of VFKW01000071.1, from coordinate 492 downwards.
GATCTCTTTTTGCGCCTGATAAGACTTATTCGTCGATGGCACCAGAGCAAAACGAATCAAAATCGTCAATAAAATTATCGCCAAACCGACATTGTGGCCCGGCATCAAAAACACCAATAATATCAAAATGTTATACAATGGTTTATATAATATTGTTTTAACCAACTCTTTCATACCAATTCCTTCACTTTTATTATTAAATTATCTTATTTCGTCATTTGGATTTTGGATTTTGGATTTTGGATTTCTTTTGTCATTTGACATTGGAAATTTGTCATTATTCAGCCCTGATGGATCCCATCCGCCCTTACTCCAAGGATTGCATCGCATCACCCGCCAAAAACCCTTCATCCCGCCCAATACAACCCCATACTTCTCAATCGATTCATAAGTATATTGTGAGCAAGTCGGCTGATATCGGCAAAACCCTCCCGGATGCTGCTTGCTTCGAGGGCTATGATCTGGTGAAAGATGATTTTGATACCACCTAAT
>VFKW01000118.1 GCA_009885355.1 Candidatus Berkelbacteria bacterium | reverse complement strand
TCTTACCATATACCAACAGTACAAATAATGCCTATACATTCACTACGGACGAAGGCGCAACTCGTACTCAAAAATCTGATAATTTCGACAATGGTGCGCATATTTTCAACGCTTCAGATTTTAGCTATACGACCTCAGGATCCTCACTAAAACTCTATGTCCACACCTCCGATCCAATTACAAAAAATACTTTTTATGTCAAAATAAACCCAGCCTCCGCCGCAACTTTTTTGGTAACATTTGATCCACCTATCACTGAGCCAAAGCTCGTCGATGCCTCGCCTCAAATAACAGAGAAAGTCACTGTTACTGCCTATGATATGAGCGGAAATGTTAAAATCGACTATAATGGTTATATATATTTTACATCTTCTGATCCAATCGCTACTTTGCCATATACCGAACAATCAAGATTCAAATTCGAAGAAGCTGATGGCGGAACAAAAACATTCGAACCTGAAGATTTCCCCGAAAATTATTTTAATTTCAATACTGGCGGCAATCATACTCTTTCAGCCACTGGCACAATCGATGATGATATCAATAGTGAAACGATAAGCGGAGATTCTGACACTTTTACCATTTCCGCTCATAATCCGACCAATATCACTGCCTCGCCAGGCCACGAACAAGTTACTCTAGACTGGTCAAATCCGAGCGACTCTGCTATCGATTCGATAAATATTTATCGCTCAGATATTGAAGGTCAAATAGGTACAAAGATCGAAAATGTTAAAGTAACTGCCAGCACATCTACCCAATATATCGACTCTGACCTCACAAATGGAACAACATATTACTATACTTTAAAATCAGTTGTCATCGATACTGAGATAAATGAGTTTGAATCCTCCGGCTCCAACCAAGTCTCTGCCACCCCGGCTGACAACGCGGCTAGAAATGTTTCTGCTATTCAGCTTGCTGACGGCACAATCAAAATTAATTATAAACTAAGATATGATTCAACTGTTTCAATTTCATATTACGATCCAGCAGGAAACACATGGCACAATGCATCAGATGGAGCGCAAACAGGCGATATAGGGCCACAATCGGGAAATGAAAATCTGGATAGCCATGTTGCCTATTGGGCGGCCAAAACAGATTTTGATGGTAAGTATTTCAACGCTTCACAAGGCTTCAAAATAAGGATCAAAGTTGTCGTGCCAAGCCAGGGAAATTCCCAAGCATTTTCTCCATCTTCCGGATTTCAACTCGACACCAAAGACCCGTTCAATACTTCCATGACTATAGACGCATCGAATACTGACACAGCCAATCTCGCTATTCATGCTGAAGAAAATGGTTCAAATACAATTAAAATGATGATTGCCAATGAGCCGACTTTTTCAGGCAAAAGTTACCAAAACTATCAAACCACGATATCAAATTGGATTTTATCAGACACAGACTCTATATATATTAGATTTAAAGACAATTATTCAAATACAACCACTATACAAACAAATCTAATTCCTATTGTTGAAAATTTTATATTAAAAGATATTTCTGACCTACGCACTCCGGCATATCAACTCGCAGTTAGTTGGGCTGATGTTGATTCAAACAATTTAGACAAGTATATAATTGAGCGCCAAGTCAATGGAGGAGAATTTAGTGAAATAATCCGACTAACCCAATCATTGTTTGCAGACCCAAAACTAACCAAAGATACTATCTACGGTTATCGCATCAAAATTCTCGATAAAGCCGGCAATATCTCACGACCAACAGGCATCTTATCGTCCAAACCTGGTCTTGCTCCGGACATTGTGGCTATCCCGCATACAGAAGTCTTCGGATATAAACAAGATATTGGTGTCAAAATGATTGTTAAATGGAATACAGATCAAATGTCTGATTCATTTGTCGCGTTTTCAAATGAGCAATTAACCAACACTCAAGATACCAAAACCACAAAGGGCACATCTGCTAATTTGATTGGCCAATTAGATCGAACAATTAATCACGAAGTGACCATTGCAAATCTACAACCAGGAAAGAAATATTACCTTAAGGCTCTCTCACAAAATGATCAAAAAATTACCGGCTACTCGGATGTCTTTGATATAACTACACCTAGCTATGTGCCGCTTCAAATTAAAAAATTACAATTCGACGATCTGAAGACTGATTCAGTTTGGATTTCATGGCAGACAAATAAAGTTTCCAAAACATCTCTTACTTATGGTATAGCCACTTTCGACAGGGTAGAAAATGACATTACATTAAATACTGAGCACAAATTTAAACTTGAAAAATTAATTCCAGGTACAACATATAAATTTAAAGTCACCGCTACTGACGAAGATGAAAACTCGGTGACATCAGATGAGTACACTGTTACTCCTCCCGCACAACCTGTAATTTCCAACATCACTTTAGCAAAAGTATTAAATAATGAAGCCACGATAACTTGGGACACAAATGTAAATACCGATTCAAATATATTATATGGCCTAAATGCAGATTATGGATACCAATCAGGTAAAAGCGACATGACTACAAAACATTCAATCACAATAGTCGGCATGGACGCAAAAACAATCTACCATTTTAAAATAGAATCCAAGGATCAATTCTTAAACAAAATTGATTCCGCCGATTTAGCCCTGACTACAACTTCAGATAATAATGCCCCTATAATGACTGAAATCCAATCCCAATTATCTCAAGTCTCAACCCCTCAAGGTATAAAATATCAAGCCGTTATCTCCTGGAAAACCGACGAAGGTGCCACTTCGCAAGTCGAATATGGCGACAACACAATCGGACAATATGTCAAAAGTACCCTTCAAGATAATTCACTAAACATGACCCATGTGGTCATTATCCCAGATCTCAAGCCAAATGCCGTCTATTCTTACCGGGTAATTTCAAATGATAAATCATCCAATTTGGCAAGATAATCAAATCTCACAGTCATCACCCCGCCCCAGGAAAAATCTCTCACTCAATTAATTGTAAATTCCTTGTCCGATTCATTCTCATGGGTCGGAAGACTAAAGAAAAAATGGGTAAAATAAAACATTGCAGAGCAATGTCAACGCATAACCAGATCACCCACTCATATATATAAATATATTAGAGAATATATTTTAAGTATTCACCAGTATAAGATTTAACATTTTGTGCCACATCCTCCGGTGTCCCTTGTGCCACAATCATCCCGCCACGTTCTCCACCTTCTGGCCCGAGGTCAATCATCCAGTCCAACGTTTTTATTACATCCAAATTATGCTCAATTACCAAAACTGTATTCCCCAGATTTGTAAGTCGATTTAAGACGATGAGTAATTTATCCACATCAGCAAAATGAAGTCCTGTCGTTGGCTCATCTAGTATATAGAAAGTCCGTCCGGTACTGCGTTTCGACAATTCCGCGGCCAATTTAATTCTCTGTGCCTCACCACCAGATAAAGTAGTCGCTGATTGGCCTAATTTAATATATCCCAATCCCACATCAGCCAAAGTTTTCAATTTATCTTCAATTTGCGGAATATCTTCAAAAAACACAACCGCTTCAGAAACCGTCATATCCAAAACCTGGGCAATATTTTTGCTGCGCCATCGCACTTCCAGAGTTTCGCGATTATAACGCTTCCCTTTGCACACTTCGCATGGGATATAAATATCCGGCAAAAAATGCATCTCAATCTTGATCATTCCATCGCCTTTACAATTTGCGCATCTTCCACCATCAACATTAAAACTAAATCTCCCCGGCATATATCCGCGTGATTTTGATTCTAAAGTATGCGCAAATAAATCGCGAACATGATCAAAAGTTTTTGTATAAGTTGCAGGATTACTTCTCGGCGTTCGCCCAATAGGGGATTGATCGATAATAATTACTTTATCAATATTTTCCAACCCTTCAATCGTCGAATATCTACCTGGCTTTTCATAGGAACCGTGCAATTTATTCATCAAAGCTTTATATATAATATCGTTTACAAGTGTAGATTTGCCCGAACCAGAAACCCCAGTAATCCCAACAAATTTCCCGAGCGGAATTTTAACATTCAAATTTTTTAAATTATTTTCCCTCGCACCTTTAATTTCCAAAAACTTTTTATTGCCGATTCTGCGTTTTTTTGGAACCTCTATTTTTTTAATACCCGATAAATATTGTCCTGTGATCGAATCTTCATGTTTTAAAATATCATTTACTTTTCCAGTTACAACAATTTTACCACCCAGTTCCCCAGCTCCCGGCCCGATATCAACTACAAAATCTGCCTCACGAATCGTCTCCTCATCATGCTCGACTACAATCACACTATTGCCCAAATCTCGCAAAGCTTTTAATGTGTCAATCAATCGGCGATTATCTCGCTGATGCAGACCGATCGTAGGCTCATCCAAAACATACAAAACCCCGACTAAAGACGATCCGATTTGCGAAGCCAATCGTATTCTCTGCGCCTCGCCACCGGACAATGTCATCGCCGCGCGATCCAAAGTCAGATAATCCAAACCAACCTTAATCAAAAAATTCAATCGATTCTGCGTCTCTTTTAAAATTCTCTCAGCAATCATAAGATCGCGATCATCCAATTTCAGATCATTAAAAAAACTGGAAAGATCATTTATAGCCATCGCCGATAATTCAGCGATATTTTTAGAATTATTTATACCCTTCGAGCCTTGCCCGCCCTGAGCGATAGTCGAATGGGTCGAGAAGTTTCCATTAGAAATTTTATCACCTATCGTAATCAATAAACTCTCCGGTTTCAACCTACTGCCCTGACAATCATCACAAGGCCTCGATGTCATATAGCGGCCGATTTCATCACAAATTGTATCTGACTCAGTCTCAATATATCTTTTTTCAAGCCACGGAATTATCCCGATAAAATTGGTCTCAAAGTTCCTCGTTCTTCCCATCGCTATATATTTAACATTAATTCTTTGTGGTTCATCCATACCATATAAAATCAGTTGTCGTTCGCGGTCGGTCAAATTTTTTATCTGCTTTTTGACATCAATTCCTAAATATCGTGCTGCCGAAGTCGTAATTGCTCCGTAATAATTTGCATTGCCAAAAAGACCAGGCAGTATTCCACCCTCGTCGATAGTTAATTTATGATTTGGCATAACCAGTGTAGGATCAACATCTTTTTTAAACCCTAGTCCATGACAAGCCGGACAAGCACCATAAGGACTGTTAAAAGAAAATGTACGAGGGGCAATTTCGCCCAATGAAATATTACAATCAGGACAAGCCAAAGACTCGGAAAGGATAATCTCATCATTTTCTGTCATTCCGACCGGAGTGGAGGAATCGTCCTTTTTCCCCTTCTCAACCGAAATTACCACCAGCCCGCGAGCCAATTTCAAAGCATTTTCCAAAGCTTCGCTCAGACGACTGCGCAAACTCTGCCCCACGATCAATCGATCAATCACCACCTCAATATTATGAGCTTTGTAGCGGTCAAGTTCGATCTTATCGTTCAAACTCAAAATTTCACCATTCACCCGCACTCTAGAAAAACCGCCATGATATAAATCATATAACAATTGATGATATTCACCCTTGCGACCTCGTACCACTGGCGCCAAAATCATTATTTTTGTATTCTCGCCTAAATCATTTACAATGTCGATCATTTGATCAACACTTTGACGCGAAATAATTTTCCCGCACTTTGGACAATGCGGTTTTCCAATGCGTGCAAATAATAACCTCATATAATCATAAATTTCCGTCACCGTTCCCACTGTCGAACGTGGATTATGAGAGGTCGCTTTTTGATCGATCGATATAGCCGGGGATAGTCCTTCAATATAGTCCACATCGGGTTTATTCATCTGCCCCAAAAATTGTCTGGCATAACTAGACAGGCTCTCGACGTAACGCCTTTGTCCTTCGGCAAAAATAGTATCAAAAGCCAGTGAAGATTTACCGCTTCCAGAAATCCCAGTAAAAACCACCAATTTATCGCGCGGAATCTCCAAATCAACGTTCTTAAGATTATGTTCCCGCGCCCCTTTTATAACAATTTTTTCATCCATAATTTTCACTTAATGCTTATTAGCTTACAAGCTTATTATCTTACTAGCTTATTATATTATACCCGAACACGAACCGAAAATCTAGCCCGAATTATATAGCGTATTCTATAATCAAAATTTTTACTAATAATTAATAGAATGATACAATTAATAATGTAATAATTAAATAGTGAGGGAGATATAATTACCAAGAAAAGGATATATTTAATTACGACGATCATTTTAATTCTAACAATTGGAATTATTTTTGGCGTTCAAAAAAATATCTTTCATGTTAATATTGGTAATGCCAACGCGGCCGGTACGGAATATTATGTCGCCACTATAGGAGTCGACGGCCCAAGCAATAGCGGTACCAACGGATCTCCTTGGAAAACGGTAGCATACGCCCTTTCAAACCAAGTTGGCACAGGCAATACGATAATTTTAAAAGACGGTATTTATGACCCGATCGTTATTTCAAACGGTTGTGGCACGGAATCAGCCACCACCACCATCATCAAAGCCGAAAACAAATGGAAAGCTCGCATCATCGGCTCTCCGGACTATAATATTACTAATACTGGCGAATGTAATAATTTAGAAATAAATGGCCTCGAAATTTCTGGTGCGACCAAAGACGGCATCAAAATCACCGGCGATAATATAATGATCAAAAACAACTGGGTACATAGCAATACTGAGGGTGGGATTAAAGTCGAAGGTGGTAACACAACTATTGAAAATAATCTCGTTGAATACAACGGCTCACTTTTCAAATCTCACTACGGCATATCTGCCGCTGGTAGCGATCTTTTGCTGGCCAACAACATTGTGCGCCACAACACCGGTTATGGCATATATTTAGCCTTGCTAAAAGATTCTCACATAGAAAAAAATGTTATTTACGGCCATAAATATAATTCGGGAATTTTCGCCACTTGCCCATCGGGCGGCGGCCAAAATAGTTTTGTAAATAACACAATTTCAGAAAACAAAACTGGTCTAATGCTCTGGAATGGCGTCAACGAAATTGTGGCCAATAATATTTTTTACAGCAATACCGCACATTTAGCATATACCGGCGGTAACACCACGACCATGGCTACCGAAGCCAACAACATTAGCTATTTCCCAACCGACTCATCATACAAAAACCTTCTTACCAAAACTCAGTCCGATATTGAAGTTCCTGGTCATGCAGGATTGGACTCAGTAGAAAACCATAATGACACAACAGCTCAGCATTATGCCGGCTTACGCAGTTTTATGTCGCCGAGCGTTCCACATGGCGGATCGATTATCTCAACTTTTAATACTAAATCTCATGCATCTCCTGAACAGACCTACATCGCCCAAGTCAGAATAAAAAGCACCGCTGTTTCTGGCAGTGTGGCGGTCAGCATGCAGTTTTATAATTCCAGCAATGCCAAAATAGGCAACTCTTATGGGAGTAAAACAACCAGCGTCTCAAACTCCGATTGGACATTGTGCGAGTCTTTATCGGCTATTGCTCCCGTAAACACCGCCTATATAATACTTGGCGTCGACAATCAAGGAGCGGACGCCGACACCTTTTACGCCGACAATCTGATGCTTGAACAAAGTTCAACCATCTCTACTTGGCAGCCTGGTATTCCAAAAGATAATCAATTTTTTGTTGAAAACACAAAAGGAATTTATTGGCTCCAATCCGGCAGTCTCGAGCTTGATGCCATTAAATCCGGCTATCTGCCACTCACTGACTTTTGGGGAAATAGCAATTTCGCGGTTTTTGGATAATTGTGAAAAGTGATATAATTAGTAGTATAATATTAGGTGTACTCCTACTTTTCGGCTCTTATGTGTCGGCAAAAGCCTCGGATATTGCGTTGGATCAATCAAATGCAAGTGTTGCAAGAAGCAGCAATGACTGTCTTATATCTTAAAAAAATAAAGTCTCGAAAATAAAACCAGCAAGGGGAATAATTGCCGACCAAAAAACAAATAATTATCGCGACCACACTCACTTTTATCCTAGCAATAGGCATGTTTTTTGGTGTTAATAAAGGCAAATTTATTTTCAAAGCCGACACGAACTCAGCCATTTCTCTCTATGTTGCACCAGCCGATGCTTTGCCCGCCGGCAGCGACAGCAATTCCGGCACAATAGATAGTCCTTTTTTAACCATCGATAAAGCCCGACTGGCTATTCGCCAAATCAGAGCCACTGCCGACTTCAACGGCGCCACAGTCTATTTAAGAGGCGGTACTTATTTTCGAACTAGTACTTTCGAGCTTTCGTCCCAGGACAGCGGTACTGTAGGGGCTCCGATTATATATCGCGCCTATGAAAATCAAAAGCCAATTATTAGCGGCGCAAAAGAAATCTCCGGTTTTACTTCGGTCGTGGATCCGTCGATATTAAATCGCTTAGATAACAATGCTCAATCGAATGTTGTGCAGGTCGATTTAAATGCTCAAGGCGTTACAAATTTTGGACAATTACAAATGCGCAGTTTCGGAACCACTTTTAATGATGCTTCACTCGCTAGCATCGAATTATTTTTTAATAACAAAAGAATGACTTTGTCTCAATACCCGAACGTTGGCGCGACCCCAAAATGGGTAAATATTGCCTCGACGCCAGATTATCCATTAAATATTATTTCAGCCACCAATACAAATCCCATAATTATTACCACAGAAAAACAACACGGATTAACAAATCAAGATACGGTTACAATTATTGACCTAGGCAATATCCCGCATCTCAATTACAACAACGCTGCCATTACAGTCTTGAGCGATACGACATTTTCCATTACAGGCAAGATCGGGGATAGAGATTATCCATCAGGGGGAAAGGTGTATCTGGCAAACAGGTTTACTTATATTGACGATAGACCTAGTCAATGGGCAGGCAATCTAGAAGATGTTTGGATGTATGGGCATTGGTTTTATGATTGGGCAGACAGTCATCAAAAAATCTCTTCAATTGATACTGTTAAAAAGGAAATAGTCACCATCGGCCAGGAACCTTATGGATATAAAGCGGGTCAGTGGTATTATTACCAAAATATATTAGAAGAGCTTGATCAGCCGAATGAATGGTATCTAGACCGGACTTCGGGAATTTTATATTTTTGGCCGCCTTCTCCGGTAAATGCAGGAAAGACAACCGTTTCAGTATTACCTAACTATCTTTTTGATGGGAAGCAAGTATCCAACATAAAACTGCAAGGGTTGAGTTTTGAAGGAGTCCGCGGCAACGGCCTAAGGATCACGGGGGACAACAACCTTATTAACAATTGTGATGTTTATAATATCGGTAGTGACGCAATAAGCATTTCCGGAAACTCAAATGGGGTTATTAATAGTCGTATTCATGATATTGGTGACAGTGCCGTAATAGTGACCGGCGGCGACAGGCAAACTTTGACCCCTGGCAATAATTATATATCCGATAATGAGATCAATGCCATTGGTCAGTGGTCTAGTATGGCGCGTATCGGGATAACCCTAAACGGGGTAAGCAATACTGCATCTCATAATTATATTCACGATCTCCCGCATATTGCAATTTTGTTCAATGGAAATGATCACATAATCGAATACAACAAGATTGAAAATGTTGTTACGGAAGCTAAGGATGCCGGCGCTATTTATGGCGGAAGAGATTGGTCCGGCAGGGGAACAATGATTCGCTATAATTATTTTAAAAACATAACCGGATTGAATGGAAACGGATGCAATGGCGTTTATCTGGATGATGCTTTATCCGGAAATACGATATTCGGCAACATATTTTATCTCGTAAAAAGCGCCGATTTTGGCGGTGGATCGGCTTTTATCGGCGGCGGCCGCGATAATACAATTGAAAATAACATTTTTGTTGAATCTGGCAATGCTGTTCATGTGGATGCCAGAGGTATGAGTCGGGAAAGTGGCTCTATGCATATCAATCAGGGTCCCGGCGATCCTATTCAAGATGGAGTAATGGTTGTCAATCTCAAAAAGGTTCCCTATCAGACTCCTCCATGGAGCACCAAATATCCAAGCCTGGTCAATATTTTAAACGACAACCCGGAACAACCCAAAGGAAATATTATTACGAGAAATATTAATTGGAAGGGAAGCTGGGCTTATATCGAAAGTGTTGCTCTTCCTTTTTTGCAAATAGAAGATAATTTTGGTACTGAAGATCTTTTGCTTCAGCAGAACCCGCTATTTATGAGCGAAGCAAATGAGGATTTTCGTCTGCAGCCAAATTCCCCTGCTCTAGCGCTTGGTTTTCAACAGATAGATCTGAGCACCGTCGGCCCACGCGCAGAAGCTAGCCCTACCACTATTGTTATTACTCCTCCACAATTAACTCTTTCTTCCTCCAACTTCTCTGCCGGTTGGAATATGATCAGCTTTCCAGACCTAAGTAATGCCATTTCAAGTGGAGATCTTCTACCAGGGACATATCAAATAAGGAAATATGATGGTGCCTCCAATAGCTATCTTAGCAATAATATTACCCTTACTCCTGGAACGGGATACTGGATAAAGGTAGATGATGTAAATAGCGTCAATGGGAAAAAGTATGCCTTAAATCAAACCACTTCTAGCGAAATTGCCGTCACTAAAGGCTGGAATTTGCTCGGAAATCCATTTCAAACCGAGTTGCCATATTCAAATCTACAAGTTAAATACAAAGACGGTTCAACCAAATCATACGCCGAAGCCATAACCAGAAAAGAAGTCTCCGGCTACGCCTGGAGTTGGGAAGCCAGCGACCAAAAATATTATTTTATTGCCATGACGCCCGACAAATACAAAACCGCCTCTCCAAAAAGCACCGTTATCAAACCATTCCGCGGTTTTTGGATGATAGTCAAAAGTGATACAATTAGTAGTATAGTGATGAATAAATAAAGGATCGAATATGGTAAACACACGTAAGCAAAAAATTAAGATTATAGTCATATCAGCAATAGTACTCATGATTGGCACAGGCATAGTCGTTAAAAAAAACCTATTCAATTTTAAAGCCGATCAATTGTTATCAATTCCAATGAGTCCTACAGACCTAATTGCAATTGATAACACGGATAAGACTGTAATAAACTAAAGTGGACCCCATTGTCAAGACAATTTTTTTAACTAAACTTAGTGGTAAAATTTTTATTAATTTATTAAATAATTCAATTGAAATATAACTTACTGGGAGTGGCATAATTTAGACTTGAATGAAGACGATGATTGTTGTAAAAGTCAAAATATTCTCCAAGTCCTGATCTTGCCTCCCGAATATTTGGGTACGATTTAATGTAAACGTC
>VFKW01000172.1 GCA_009885355.1 Candidatus Berkelbacteria bacterium | reverse complement strand
TCTCGGATGAATTTAAAGCTGGATTACAAAGGTGACCCGGTATTTTTGACGATTTTGGTGTGTATTTTGGTAACGGTGATCGCGGGTAGTTTGGTTAATTATTATTATGCTGCGGCAAATGATCAGGAGAAAACGGCTTATGAGGATCAGATTGATAAATTGGAGAGTCAGGTTAAGGATTTGAAAAAAGATTCTTTAAGCACAATAAGCGTTGTCGAAGATGAATTTGTTGGTTGGAAAACGTATTCGAATACAGTTTACGGATTTAGTTTGAAGTATCCTGCAGATTGGCAAACTGATGATAAGATGCAAAAAACCGATATTGCTGGAGTTGGCGATACTTTGACAATTTATAAGGGTGATATATCTTCTGGATTAAAGTTAGTCGGATTTGTAAATCCTGCTTTTGGTGGTTTTATTCCAGAGTTTACTTATAAAACTAATTATGTAAATAACGAACTGTTAATAACAGATAGAAAAGTAAGTGAAAAACCGGCAGCCGTTGCTATGATTACTGAAATTACAAAAAATACTGTCGGGTTTGATATATTTACTATTAAAGAGAATAGATATATGTTTAGCGGAAATAATGTTAAAGGGATCGCAGATGAAGAGCTGCTGATTAAAATTTTATCGACATTTAAAGGTTGATTAAAATGCTGCTTGATTAAATTTAAAATCCCTTGGTTGGAAAGAATGTTACCAGGGGATTTTTTTTATTGAATAATATTGAGTTTAAATCTCTTGACAATGGAAAAAATGGATGGTATTATAAGTTAGTCCTAAGGGAAATAGGAAAAATTGACAACGGAAGCCAATAGAGACATGTTAGCCTGAAGTCCGCTGGGGCATTCACAGAAGCGACTGCGGAAACAGAAAAGGCAAAAGCCTGCAAGTTTTTATTGACTGTCAAAATAATTTCTGGTATAATCAGATAGTTAAGAAGCGAACTTTAAGAATTGAATCAATTGCAACAGTAACACAAACGAAATTACGCAAATAAAACTCCACATGGACACCTTGCAAATCTAGCTCGGTAGTTGTGTGGTTATAAGAATACCTTCGAGATAATCTCGTCCAGCGAGAAAGATGCGAAGTAAAATAAAATCTAAACATTTTTGAGAGTTTGATCCTGGCT
>VFKW01000170.1 GCA_009885355.1 Candidatus Berkelbacteria bacterium | reverse complement strand
TTCCTCTTCAAAGTGGATTCGGGGAAGCTGACTGGCTAAATTTAAGGACTAAAGACATATTAGCCCAAATTATTCACACTCCCTGCAAGGGCGCACGGGCGAAGCCGTCTCAAAACCCGCCGCGCTGAATATTTGAGAATTTCTATAAAATTGCGGTTCTGCAACATGTTCCCGTTTTTTTCCGGCTTTCCCGGCTGCCAGGCCGTTTTTTATCAAAAAAAACGGCCGTCAAGCCGGCGCCGGGGTGATTTTCAGCTTTCCGGCGAGCCATTGTCTGTAAAGTTTCATCAGGTTGCAAGTCGCGCAGACAAGCGACCACTGGGTCTTTACGTTTTCGAGGCCGTGGACTGTGAATCGCCGGAAGCCGCCGCGGTCTTTGACGGCGGCAAAGACCGGTTCGATGATTTTACTCCTCCGCTTCAGCTTGCATCGTTTGCCCGGGTCTCTTTGTTTCATTAACTGCGCCTGAGTCGATTCATGCCACGGCGACAGTTCCACCGCCCGGCCCCGTTTGTCTTTTGTGCATTCGGCGGCGCGCGCGCACCGGGCGCCGTGTTTGCATCGATAGACGCGCAGGGCGCAGTTGCCCGATTTGGATTGTCTTTCTCTTTCAAATTTGAGGGTTTGCCCCATGGGGCAAGCCACTTCGTCGCGTTCGACATCGCGCTTGAAATTTACGGTGTGAAATTCGTCCCCTTTTTCGGCGGACATCGGCAGCAGTATTTCGTATCCGGCTTGCGCCGCGGCGGCGATCTGTTCCGGGCAGTCGTAGCCGGCGTCGGCCAGGTTTTCTTCCGCCGCGAGCCCGCCCAGCGTCCGCGTCGCCTCTTGCAGCATCGGCGCGAGCTGGTGGTAGTCGTTCGCTTCGTTGACCACGTCCGCGGCCACTATCAGTCCGCTCTCGTCGTCCGCCACGGCTTGCGCGTTGTAGCTCATCCTGTTTCCGTCCTGCGTTTTCATCACCCGCGCCTGCGGGTCTACGACGCTGAGGTTCTTTACGCCTTCTTCCCGCAGAACTTCAAGCCCCGCGAGGACCGCTTCGCGCAGCGCCTTCGCGTCGCTTAACTCTTGCGGAAGAGCCCAGCCCGCCGCGCCTTCATCCGAGCGCGTTTTCTCCACTTCTTTCTCTATCTCTTCTATCCCGGCTTCCAGCTTCTTGAGCGCTTTTTCAAGCTGCCTTTTGCTCAGCGACGTCCGGCCCGAGGCGGCGGATTGTATCTTCGTTCCGTCGACGGCGTGCAACACCATCCCCACGAGGTTCGCTTCCATCCCTATCCTCACGCTTTTCTTGAAGACTTCCCTGATCGCTTTTTTGTTGTCGCGGTAAAAGCGCCACAGCGTGTTGTGGTCGGGGGCGTTGTTTCCCGTCAGCCATATCAGCGAGAGGTTTTCCATGCAGGCTTTCTCAAGCCCCCTCGTGCTGCGCATCCTGTTGCAGTATCCGTACAGCCACACCTTCAGCAGCATGTCCCCGGCGTAATGGGGCCGGCCGTCGTCTCCTTCGCTCATTTTGAAGCCCATCTCTTCCATATCCATCGCGTCCACAACTTCGCGGATGAACCTCGCGGGGTGGTTGGCCGGCACCCAGTCTTCCACGCACGGCGGAAACATCAGCGTCTGCGAATAATCGGCTCTTATCTCTCGGCTCATCGCTCGAATTTTTCCTTGAATCTGTATTTTCTCCTATTGACATATTAATTATCGGCGGCTTTTCATGAAAACTTAAGGGGTTTTGAGACAGCTTCGGGCATCTTGCCCGCACGGTTACACCAACCCGGCGTGTCGGGCCGCACCCCGCCGCCCGGCTTGCCGGGAAATCGAATGTATTTGTTTGAAAGACCGCT
>VFKW01000142.1 GCA_009885355.1 Candidatus Berkelbacteria bacterium | reverse complement strand
TGAAACCGTGACAAATTGTCACGGTTTGAAAATGATCGCACCGGACGGCAAAATGAACAGAGGGGACTGTCCCCTTTTATTTTTGCAGAGGGGACTGTCCCCTTTTATTCAGCTTTAGGATGACACTTGGTTCAACCCACAATGTCAAAGCCATTAAAATGAAATGGATGACATCGGCTATTGGCGGCACAACACCAACCGTACTATATATTGGCAGTGCAAGTCTATCTGAAATAAGCTCGGGTGATGTTGATGACTGGACAATTGATGTTTCCAATATCGCGACCGGGATTACGTTGACAAATACCAGTGGTGCTGAAATCCTCACGGATAACTGTCTTGAATGGACTATTGATGGCGTGGTCAATCCGGATATTTCCCAATGGGGTGATGCTACTCCCGGCTGCATTTCAACCAACCCTGCTGGTGGTATGGGTGATCTTACTACTGGGGTGGGGTATATTGCAATTCAGACATACGACGACACTAATATGATGCATGCAAGTAAGAAAGATAATGTCACAATTCCCTTTACCGTAACTACGAACCCCGACCTTGGTAATCTCATTGTCACCAAGGTTGTCAATCCCGCTCCAATCGTCGGTGATCAGCCATACTTTTTTTGCCAGAGACCTGACCAACCGTACGCCACCAAGATAGCAAATTGGTTTTCCTCGTACCAACCTGCAGTCGGAGACATCCTCGAGGTTTGGGGTAAGCTAGATGCCGACAACTCTGGCATCCATATCATTAGAGAGGCCACTGTCAATCGGTTGGCACAAAGCTCTATCTTGCCCAAGTCGGTTGGAATTAACAACTACAATACCATAAACAGTCTTATGCCCTTTGGTCAACGCGTAAAAGTCTGGGGTAAGGTTCAAAAGCCAAATAGTGAAGCCATTGAGACCTTCAATGGCTATTCGGCTGCCTATCTCGACGACGGCGCCGCCATCCAATGGCCGGCATCCAATCCGCCTGTCAATCATTGCCGCGGTGTGCGCTTGCTCACCGTCAACCCACTCACATTGAGCACGATCAATAATTCCGACTTCTTCGTCGCCGAAGGAGTCCTAGATTTAAGCCAGACTGTCTTGGGCAAACGTCCAATCATCTGGATCGATCCATAACCATTCTTTCTACTCAGAAGGGGCCCTGCGGGGCCCCTTATTTGAACTTAAAAAATCACTGGCAAAACTGGAGAGGGTTGGTTGAGGATGGGGGGATGGTTCTGTTTTACTCTGGAAAATGCAAAAAATTATTTTAATTTTTAAAAATTGTATTTCTAAAACAAATAATTACTAATAAAATAAAATTTTGCAAATGAACCTAAAAAAGAGAAACATCCCCTGCCTATGTGTTATTCTACTAACAAGCTACTGAGAGGAGGCCGCATCTTAAAGAAGATCAGCTTGATCACGACATGGTGAACTTAACCTGTAAAAGCACATGAAAAGTTACTTTATGTTATACTTGGATATGAAAAGGAGGATTATGAAAAGGAAACTTTTATTTTTATTTGGCATCATTTTTAGCTTAATATTATTTATTCAAGGCATACTGAATAGAGATTATATTCCAGTCGATATTATTGGCTTGATTACTGGTAATTCAAGCACTTTAATGGGTATAATGATTTACACTCTAATAATTTTCATGATTAAGTTTTTACGATTTTTTGTAATGCCTTTTTCAATGATCGAAAAAAATCCTGAAATCAATGGATCTGGTGGCACATTAACAGTTTTAGGTGTATTTAAATTTTCCACGAAAGTCGGTAGTGGATCAAAAATGGTTAAGTCATTTTTAGCTTTTTTCAAGGAATTTTTCATTTGGTGTTTTTCGGGCTGGTCAGCATTAATGCTGATTTTTCTTTTTTCTCATTATGGCCTTGTATCAACAAAAGGTCCGGATTTTACCAGATCAGTAACTGATTTCTACTTAAGTATTTACATTATTATTTCTCTAATAGATGTATATGTGATAAAAACGGGAAATAAAATTGATCAATTGGCTGAAAAGGCGGATGAAGGACCAGTTGAAAATCAGATCTCTGTAGCAGATCAAAGTATCCTGATTTCAAATGCACTTAAAAATATCCCCTCAGGTGGATTAAATAAAATAATAAAAATCTCGGTTGTTGTTTTTTTAGTCTTTATAGGTATCTTTATATCCTTTTTTAAAATATTTGATTTAAAGCCGACAAGCCCAAATATTAATACTGGGCCAGCTATCACACAGCCACTTAATGTCCCTGATTTCAAGGAAGATTCGGTTATTTTAATCAGTGATATTGATGTTTTTGGAGATGAAATAAGTGAAAAAAGAGCTTGGCTTCAAGGAGTAATCGAAAAACAACCAACTGTCGACGGCCAGACAAATATTTACATATTAAAGGATGGATTGCGAAGTATTGAATTTGAAAGTGCTCAAACTCCTGAATACCAAACCTTGGATTATTATAGTAAGTTTATCGGTCAAAATGTCAGAGTGCATGGGATAATCCACAATATTATTACTTATAAGTCGCCTGACGGGAGAACTCAAAATTCTTATACAGCACTAGAACCCATAGAAGAATTTATTGTAAATTAAATGACATATTCTTTCCATAAACAGGCTGTCTCCCATAATCTTCTGACCCGACATCATACCTGAAATATGGTGCTTTTTGGGAAATTATACATGTTAAACTTAATCAACCCGTAGTTAAATTGAACTCAAATTGCGGTTTAGGTATTATTGGTATATGCTAATAATAAATGGAGGAATATGAATGAAGATATAGTTACAAATACGTTTAGTAAAAAAAAATTCAAAGGTCTATCGCTATTAATAGTTACTATTATCCTTGAGGGAGTATCAATTGTTTGGGGTTTCACAAATGGAAATTCAGTTTTCTTTGATACAATCACCGGTATTTTTATATTGGGCATTGGCTTCATCATTTCCTTGGTAACTTCGCTGACTTTTTTGGGTTATTTATCAGCAATTGGAAAGCATAAATATCTAGCATTTATATTTTTTATCTGCGCAATGCTTTTAAATTTTTGTTCGTTCTGGGCTGGCGGTAGTTATCTACAGTACAATAATCAGAAATTAATAGACGAGGCTATTAAATTGGCCCCTCAGGCAATATCAGTCGAAAAAATTATCTCCAATCAAATACCAATGATAAATACAAATTTCGATTTGCTTTCGATGAATACAAATAACGGAAATTCAGAATCAATAAGGAAATATTATAGTTTTGATCGTCAAAGCAAGGACTTTGCTGAGATTCCTTTTTTGCAAAATAACATAGTTTTTTCTGCAAATAAAACTAAATTTGCAACAATCGATAGCAATCGAGATGAATTTAAAATATACGAATTTGGCGGGTCTAATAGTTGGAAAATTTCGAAGACTAATAATAAAATTTTGAGTATTTCACCAGTTGCTTTTAGCCCAGATGCGAAAAATATTATTATTAAGCTCTATGGTGTAATGAAAGATACAAACGATCCAAGGGCTCTGCAAGGCGATAATCCAGACAGCCCATACTTAGCAATTCAGGAAGTAATCGGTTACAGTATTCTCAATTTAGAAAATAAATCTATACAATTTATTAAATCCAATGATCAAAAAATAGTAATGGATAAATTTTGGCCGCAGTTAAAAAAATGTGCAATTTATGATATGGATCTTCTCTATTATAATCATATAGATCCAGTACTAGACAATTGTTCGATAGGCTATAAAGATAATGGTAATATGGCAAATGCTCCAACGGCGATTGAATATGATAACAAATATTATCAAACTGGTGTTCGCACGGATACATCAGGTCTTTATGGTTGGCATAGTTCAAAAAATTGGTATTATGTTGTTTTACAAACAGGCGGTATTGCTGACGACCCAGAGGCATTGTTTAGAATCAGTAAAGATAATAAAAAGGGCGTGATGGTTTTAAACACTGCAGAAAAATTAGGCTACGGTAAAACTGGAAACTTTATTGTTTTGCCAAGTAATGATATTTTCTTTACTTATTCCGAAGGTCAATCGTCTAAAAGGAATTCGTATATCTTTAATGAAAAAGATGGCTTAAAAAAAGTTGAAGCCAATGGATCAGAATTAAAAATCGTCTGGAAGGGACAGCCAGCTTCTGCCGAAGAAGCTGTCTTGCCTTCAAATGCGAAAGATCTTAAAATTCCAGAAGGTAGAGTATCAGCTCAAAGCCCGTACGATAATGGGGCACAATCCCTACCCCAAGCCACTCCAACCCAAAGCAGTCCTGTCACTGCTAATATAGTGATTGCAGATTTAGCCTGTTATAAGTCGATAGCTCCAGAATCAATAACATCGGCTGATAATGAATATA
This sequence comes from Candidatus Berkelbacteria bacterium, assembly GCA_009885355.1. Taxonomy (GTDB): domain Bacteria; phylum Patescibacteriota; class UBA1384; order VFKW01; family VFKW01; genus VFKW01. The sequence continues at coordinate 4,648 of VFKW01000142.1, read as the reverse complement.
ATGATGATTGGACTTCAGTGTTGGCCTCTGAACATGAAGATGGATATGATCCACATGATTATGTCATTACTAAAAATACACAGATCACTCTGGAAAATAAACAGGTAACTTGCGACAGTATCAGTAGTAAAAACGCCGATAAAGAGTATGCATTATATAAAGACAGAAAAGCAACAATTGAGTATTATAAACTTTACCTGAAAGCTGGCGGCTTTCATAATATTGCAACCAAACTAATAATCCCCTAGTGATTAAGAGTTTAACACATCAATACACTTAGCCCACCAAAGATTCCTCATGATCCACCGCCCTCAGACGTTTAATTTTAACCTCATACCTCTCCAGTACTCGTCATCTTTAAGGAGTGTTATAACATCCTCAACGATGGCCCTCTGAGCCGACATAAGCCCGTGAAATACGCGGGCTTTTTGGTAAATATTGTATATAATTGAATTAATAATTAGAAAAGATAAAAAGCCTAAAATCCAGGGTAAAAGAGAACCAGTATGTTAGTTTGTTAATAGGGATACTAAATGGTACCCTATGAGATAGGTCGGGTAAGGTTATTGGAGAACTGCCTTTCAAAGGCCTGGGACGGATTGCCGCCCGACTGTTTCTCTCTTGTCGGTATGAACAAATAGAATATTGCCAATTTCGATTTATCGAGATTAAGGCTCAGTATACTGGTGTTTCACTGACAGGAAAATCACTAACATAAGAAAGGAGACAATATGGTTCATCCTGCTAATTTTATCTATGCTGGAATGGACATACATCGAGAGACTCACTCGGTTTGCGTGCTAGATTGTTTTGGTCAACCTCTTTGGGAAAATACGATCAATAATGAACAAAAAGATTTCGTAAAACTCCATCAAAAAGTTGAAAAGATCGCCAAAGGAAAAAATCTTAATGTCGTTTTTGGACTTGAGGATACTTCCGGCAGCGGTCTTCTTTTGGCTCATTATTTAGCAAAACAAGGTTGTTACATAAAGACGATCAACCCTGTACTGGCTGATCGTCTTAGAAGGAAAACCACACATCCTGAAAAAAGCGATACTCTTGATGCTAAAGGGGTAGCTAAGGTCTTAATCCGCGAAGGGATCGACACGCTACCCGATTACAAGATATCACAAAGTAGCCAACTTGCCAAAGAATTACGTGAATTAAATAATGATCGTAACTATCTGGTATCCGAACAAACAAGGATTAAAAATCAACTTCATGCCCTGTTAAGTTTAACATATGGCAAAGAATACAAGGTTCTTTTTAAGAATCCATTTTCTCAAAAAGCCTTGCGATATTTTATAGAAAATCCTTTGTCAAAACAAATTATTAAAAATGGTTTTCCGTATTCGATTGAAGTAGCCGGAAACAGAATTAGACGAAAAGCTAACCGGCTTTTTGCCTTGATTTCAGAGATAAAAGAGGTTGAAAAAGAACAAGCTGATGTAGTCGCAAAAACAGATCAACAGATTGAAACATTGCCTGGATGCGGACTGGTCACAGCCGCCGCCGTATTGGCTGAGGTTAAAGATATTAACCGGTTTGATAGTTCTGCCGCTCTTGCTAAATATGCGGGATTATCCCCCAGGCAAAAATCCTCTGGAAAATCTTTTCATCATCAAAAAACATACTCCGGTAATAGACGCCTCAATGCGGCATTTCATCGGATTGCCTTATCTCAGATTGGTAGACGAGGTAGCGATACTGCTAAAGAATATTATCTAAGAAAAGTCTCAGAAGGTAAAACGAAAAAACAAGCCATTACTTGTTTAAAGAGAAAATTATGCGATATTGTTTATCTAATGCTTAAAAAACAGGAGGCTTATAATTATCCATCAAAGAAACTATTGACATAGAATATCCGTCCCCTCTCCTCATAGTAGCTGTAACTCATTATTACATCTCCAAGTTCACCATCGTATTCCTTTGGTAGTTGGCGGTACTAATGATATTGATAACCTGGTAGTTGTTTGTAAAAGTTGTCACGAAAAACTCCATCGAACCAGCTTTAAAACAGAAGTTGACGAAGATATTGATAATTATGGCTTTGAGGCAAAAAATCCCAACTCTAAGATAAGTAGACTTATCAATGCAATAAAAACAGGTGATGAGCTTGAAATTGTTTATGAGAAAAAAGACGGCACAACAACTACTCGGAAAATTGCACCAAAAATAATTTCAGTTGAAGATCGAAGATTCTATTTAAGAGCTTTCTGTCATTTAAGAAATACAGAACGCACTTTTCGTATCTCTAGAATAAAAAAAATACTAAAAAATTGATATTCTTTATACGATCTTCTGTATCCTATCCAATATAATTAGGAATCATTTACTAATTATAACCGATATTTGCAAAATATATGTAAAATAACTTGACTTTTAGAAACTATTAGTATATATTAGTTGTGTACATCTAAAAAAGGGAGTGAATATGTTGTTAAATTTTAAAGTTAAAAACTTTCGTTCAATTAAAGAAGAGATTATTCTTGATTTACAGGCAACAAAAGATGATCAAATGAAATCAGAAGCTGTTATTGATCAAGGCAAGGTATCATTACTCAAGTCGGTTGCAATTTACGGACCAAATGCTTCCGGGAAGAGTAATATTCTTAAAGCCTATATGGTTTTTCGTACTATGGTTCTAGAATCCGCTCTGAGAAGTACAATGCCCATAGATTTGCCAAACGAATTTTTTAAACTATCTACAGATACGATAAATCAACCTTCGGGTTTTGAGATAACATTCCTTCTGGATGGAGATATTTTTCAGTACGGTTTTGAGATAAACAAGAAAAGAGTCGTATCAGAGCATTTAATGCAAAATGCAAGAAAATTAATTGAAAGAAATGAAAAAGAGATCATAGGAAACAAAAATTATTTTAAGGAAGCAACATTAGAATCAAGGCTTCACACCCCTGATAATGTACTCTTTCTGTCTAAAATGGCAGGTGATAATGGATTAATTTCTAGAAAGATAGTACACTTTATTCAAAATACAAATTTTATTTCTGGGACTGAAAGGAATGACACATTGGATTATGCATTCGGTATGTATTTGACTAATCCAATCATGGCTGACAAGATGAAAGACTTTACTATTAAGGCCGACTTCGGTGTTACGGGTATAAAGGCAAGTGAAGAGATGGTTCTGGCGAAGGAGGTGGCTAATATTCCAGATAAATTCAAGGAGATGTTTTTTAAAGAAGATTCTCAGATTGCACAACGAAGCATATCATTTCTCCATAAACAATTTAATGAGAAAGGAAAACGGGTGAGTGATGAAGCCTTAGATTTTCTTTCCGAAGAATCAGAGGGAACTCAGCAATTTTTCGCACTATCTGCTCCAATACTTGATACATTGGATAATGGAAAGATTTTATTCATCGATGAAATTGATGCAAGCCTACACCCAGTTCTGTGCCAATATCTGGTCTCGCTTTTCAACTCAAAGAAAAAAAATCCAAATCATGCTCAACTAATATTTTCAACCCATGATATCTCATTATTGAATGAAGATTACTTGCGACGAGACGAAATATATTTCACTGAAAAGAATGAAAGAGGAGCGACCGAGCTATTTTCATTATCAGACATATCCGAAAGAAAAGGAGTAAATTTTGCCAAAAGGTATCTAGAGGGAAGATATAATGCTCTACCATACATCCCGGAGTATGAAGATCTAAAGTTCTCTAAATAAAAATGAAAAGATATAGAGGCATAAATTCTCATCGTCCGACTCACCCAAAGATTTGGGTAATCTCTCACACTCAGAGAGCAGAGATCGAGTATTTTCAAGGATTTAAAAATTTTCTAGCAACACCTTTGCTTGTCCCAAAAAAGATAGTATGCATTCGTCCGCAGCAGCTAGTTAAACTAGCTTTAGACTGGAAAAATGCCGAAAACATAAGTGAAGCGGATGGTGACCAGGTCTGGTGTATTTTTGATGTGGATAATTTTTATAAAGATGACCCAGAGGGTCTTTCCAAGGCGATCAAGCTTGCTCATGAAAATAATATTAAAATAGCATACACGAATGAATGCTTTGAACTCTGGGTTTTATTGCATTTTGAAAAACCTACATCATCAATTCCCAGAGGAGATTATATAGAAAAAAGGATAATCAAGGCTTTTAAAAAAAACAAACTGGGGAGCTATGAAAAAAATCAAAATTGTTTTATTCAACTTCTTCCTTTTCAGGACAATGCGATCAAGAATGCCAATGAATTAATGGCTCAAAAATATGAAGATATCCAGTGGGGGCAGGTACTAGAAAGTAGTGGAAATCCTTCCACAAATCTGCATCTACTCATTCTGGAAATAAAAAAATTAATGGTTAGTTAAAAATTTATTAGTAAGTCTTGGGCATGGCTAGTATCATCTTCACCATCCCCACAAACTCTCTCAAAATCTCCATCAAAGGTTCATCCTGGTTCGCTCGTACCCCTCTGAGCCGACATAAGCCCGTGAAATACGCGGGCTTTTTGGTATGGATGTTGAATTAATATATTGATCTGATAATATTGAGTTAAGGGGTATTTGAAATGAAAAAAGAAAATACAAATATGACAATCGCAATCTTTGACGGCAATCAAATACGCCGTCAATGGGATGAAGAAAAAGAGCTTTGGTATTTTTCGGTTTCGGA
>VFKW01000152.1 GCA_009885355.1 Candidatus Berkelbacteria bacterium | reverse complement strand
TTTCAACGGTCTCCAGCTGACTATAAAATTATTTACAAAATCCAAACCTGTTATAAACCTTATAATATATTTTTCAACCAATTTAACAATCGCACAGATCAGGCTCTTATAAGAAATCTATAACAATTCTCAACAAATCAAATATTTTATCAATCCCAACGAACCACTAAATAATCTCCATAGATCTTATCAGCTAATCAACCTTATTATAAGGTTTGCCCACACAATCTCTAGGAATATCATGCGGTACCACATTTTTTATATATAAAATTTTATATACATCATCGCAAGCTTTATCATCATTCGTATTTTTATCTTTTCCATAAGATAATATAGAAACAGTTTGTCTATTTGTATCAGGCGCATTATAATCCGATATCATATAATTCTCATTCCACGGATCTTTCACCGCCCCTTTATAATACGGACCATTCCAATTCTTTTTAGCTAAAACAGACCAATTATGTGTAATTAAACCAGCACCCGGATTATCAATATCATAGCGACCAAAACAATCTACTCCGGCAGTACAACTTTGTGGAGCAATTACATCAATTGCCATATTAGGTTTCGCCCCAGCATATAGTCGAGTATCCGCATACAACATACTCACTGCTAAACTAATATTACTAATATCGTTCTTCGCCTTCGATACCTTCGATTTTTCTCTAGCCGCCTTAATCCCAACAATCGATATCGTCATCAATATCCCAATAATACTAATCACAATCAGCAATTCCACCAGAGTAAACCCTTTTTTAACAATCTTGCTCATAAACCCTCCGTAACTTATTCTTCGACCTTGTGGAGAAGCCTCAACAGTTCTCGACTTCGCTCGAACAATAAATTATTACTTATATTGCATAATTCTTATTGCTTACCAGCCACCATATGGCCCCTTTGGGGCTTATTAACTTATTCTTCGACCCATTCGGCTAACGCTCAGGACAAGCTCTTGTGGAGAAGCCTCAACAGTTCTCGACTTCGCCTGCCTGCCTGCCGGCAGGCTCGAACAATAGACTAAATACTCTATACTTTCCTAGTAGCTCTTCGCAAACACCACTCTCTCACTCGACTCCCCACCACACAGAATGCACTTCCCCTTCTCTTTCTCTTGGTCAAATGGAATACAGCGGATCGTCGCCTTGGTCTTTTCAGCGATCTCGGCTTCGCATTTTGCATCCCCGCACCAATGCGCCTTCACAAATCCCCCATCGCCCTGGAAAATCTTTTCAAATTCTTCCCAGCTATCAACCGAATAAGTTTTCTCTTCACGACTCTTCAAAGCGCGCTCAAATATCTCTTTTTGCATTGTTTCCAATTTCTTTTCAATTATACCACTTAACTCTACCATTGGTACATTTTCTTTTTCCCCAGTATCTCGCCTGACCACCACAACAGAGCTATTCCCCAGATCCCTCGGTCCAATCTCGATACGAATCGGCACGCCCTTTTTCTCCCATTCAAAGAACCTAGGCCCCGGTCGCAGATCTCTGTCATCCAATTTAACAGATATATCAGCACCACAGAGCTCATCAAATATCCTATTTGCTTCGGCCAAAACAGCCGTTTTTTCTTCATCATTATTCCACAAAGGCACGATCACCACCTGTAAAGGAGCGATCTTCGGAGGCAATACCAACCCTTTATCATCACTGTGAGCCATGATGATCCCACCGATCAACCGAGTAGATACTCCCCAGCTAGTTGACCAGACATATTTTTCACTGCCATCTTGATCCAAAAATTTCATATCAAAAGATTCTGAAAATTTCTGATCCAAAAGATGTGTTGTCCCATATTGAAGTGCCTTGCCGTCCTGCATCATCGCCTCCATAGTATATGTCTTTTGGGCCCCTGCAAATTTTTCACTTTCACTTTTTCTACCAGCAATCACCGGCACTGCCAAATAATCTTCGGCAAAAGACTTATAAATATCAGATATTTTTTTCTGGAAATTCTCAGCGTCTTCGCGAGTTGCATGAGCTGTATGCCCTTCTTGCCACAAGAACTCTGAAGTTCGCAAAAACAATCGCGTTCTCATCTCCCAACGGACCACATTGGCCCATTGATTGATCAGCAAAGGCAAATCCCTATAAGATTGGATCCATTTTGAATAACTATTATAAATCACCGTCTCAGATGTCGGACGCAAAACCAAAGGCTCTTCCAGCTTCTTGCCGCCTGCGTGAGTAACCATCGCCACCTCAGGCGCAAAGCCTTCCACATGCTCGGCTTCTCTTTTTAAAAAGCTTTCAGGGAAAAACAGAGGAAAATAAGCGTTCTGCACGCCCACTTTTTTAAACATCTTATCGAGGTTTTTCTGAATATTTTCCCAGATAGCATAACCAGTCGGCTTGATCACCATCGTGCCCTTAACTGGACCATAATCAGCCAAATCAGCCGCTTCGATCACATCCAAATACCATTGGGAATAATCTTCTGCTCGAGTTGTAATTTTATTATCTTTCATGACCCTATTATGCCAAAAACAAAACCATAATGCAATGTACACCAAATATAACCGCCCCCAAATCATCATTATCACGGGCCCTGCCTGCCAGCAGGCAGGTTGACCCGGAATCTCCCCCCAACTCCAAACTACCAGCTACTAACTACCAATTGTCATCCCAGCCGCCCCGACCGTCATCCCGGGCTTGACCCGGGATCCAGGTAGGCCAATAGATTCCGGTTCTGGGAGCCCCTCCCGACCGGAATGACGAATTAGAAGTACATCCAACAATCGCGCATTCTTAAAACAACACCCGATAAAACATATACCCTGACAAACCAAACAATATAATCGAAATAATCATCTTCTGATGCGAAGTTACAAATTCACTAATCGGATGAAATATCTTTTTTGCCAAATCAGGCGACGCAAGATCAAATACGACTGGCAAAATCCCCATAATATTTACCACCACCATGCTCAAAACCACCAATAGGTACTGACGCCCTATATTTGAAGTAATCTGAATCGTATTTTTCAAAGCCAAGAAATAAAAAATCAGCGTATTTATATTCTATACTGGACCCAGGAATCTAGACAGCTGTATTAGATGGCAAAATGATGGTAAAATTCGGACAGAAAGGAATCAGATGAAGAAACAATTTAGCCCGAGAGAAAAAGCAG
>VFKW01000093.1 GCA_009885355.1 Candidatus Berkelbacteria bacterium | reverse complement strand
CCGACATCCCAATCCACCTCTCCACCCAAGCCAACACCACCAACCAACTCACGGCCAATTTTTGGTTCAAACAAGGCATAGAAAGAATAGTCCTAGCCAGAGAATTAAGCCTAAAAGACATAAAAATAATTTCCTCTTCTTGTCATCCCGAGTCGTCTCTTTTTTGTCATTCTGAGGCCGCAGCCAAAGAATCCAGGCATCAGCCGCACCCCGCCAACTTCCAACTTCCAACTACTAGCTACCACCTCGAATCCTTTGTCCACGGTGCCATGTGCATGGCCTATTCCGGCCGCTGCCAGATCTCCAACTACATGATCGGCCGCGATCCAAACAGGGGAGCCTGCATTCAACCTTGCCGTTTTAAATACAAAATGTACGCCGTCGAGGAAGAAATGCGAAAAGACGAGTTTTTCCCCATTTACGAAGACGATCAAGGCACCTATATTTTCAACTCCAAAGACCTCTGCATGATCCGCCACATCCCTGAACTCATCGAAGCCGGAGTCCAATCATTTAAAATCGAAGGCCGCCTCAAAAGCATTTACTACGTCGCCATGGTCACACGCGCCTACCGCCAAGCCATCGACTTATTCTTCGATGACCCCAAAAAATACGAAGCAAAAAAAGAAGATTTATTTGAAGAACTCCAAAAGACCGCCAACCGCGACTTCACCACCGGTTTTTATTTTAGTACACCAAATCAAGATACAAATAATTACGACCGCTCAAAATCCATCGCCCACTGGGGCTTCATCGGCCTAGTCAAAAACTACGACAAATCCAAAAAACAAGCCATCATAGAAGTCAAAAATCAGCTAAACACCAATCAAGAAGTAGAAATCATCACTCCAACTGAAATAATAAAATACGACCTAAAAAAAATCCACCACAATGACCAAATAGTCGAAGTAGTCCACGCCAACTACATAATAGCCATAGACATAGACCAAGAACTCCCCATAAATTCATTCCTACGCATAAAAATCAAATAAAATAGCCTACTTAAATTTTTAACATACAAACTCTTGACATGTAAAAACTAAGTGGTATAATAACAATAATTTAATCTATCAACTAATTACATAACGGAGAGAATATATGAAAAATATCATCCGACAAAAATGGTGGACAGGAAGTTACCAATTTATATTAGTTAGTTTGATATTAGTCTCAATGGTGGCGCAATCGTCACCATTATTTTTTTATCTGGACCAATATCAAAAAAACCCTCGTCCAACCCTCAAACAGGAAATTACAGACAAACTCATCAACAAAGCCGAGGCTAAAGAAAACACTTCCAAAAAAACCGCCAACGCCAATTTCTACGAAACAAAAGACGGCAAAGGTTATGCCAAAATTTCCCTTGATCCAATAAATTATTTAAATAACAACAATCAATACGTTCCTATCGATAATACAATTACCGAAAACTCCGAACTCAAAACAGACGGCTATAAATACATAAATAAATCAAATAATTTTCAGATCAAATTTAAAGAAAACTCAAAAAGCGATCTCTTTAATTTACAACTTAATGGAAGCCAATTAGACTTATCTATAAATGGCGCCAATAATACTCAAGCTCAAATTAAAGAAAATGTCGTAACTTATTCTGATATTCTAGATGGTATTGACATAAGATATACTATAGACAACGACTCCGTAAAAGAAGAAATTATTTTAAAACAAAAACCAAACCTCGATAAACTATCTTTCACTCTCAATGCCAGCAAAGATATCACAGTATTTGAAGACTCAAATTCAGGATTAGCCTTCCAAAAAAATAACGAAACGATCTTTCGCATAAACCCTCCATTTGCTCTAAACCAGCAAACCCTTGATCCGATTTATTCGAAATATATCATCAACCAAAAAAATAATGTTGTTTCACTTGATCTCCCACTTGCGAATTTTATCTCCCAAAACGAATACCGATATCCTATTATTATTGATCCAACCATAAATATTTCAAACAGTGCAGATTACGAAAATGGTTATGCCAGTGAATGCCAACCAGGATATACACATGACACAAGTTATATTTATGTAGGGAATGCCTGGTGTGACGCAAGCTCAGGCACTACTGCAGCACGAGGCGAGGGTCGCGGATTCTTAAAATTTAATTTATCAGGAATTCCTACCAATTCCCAAATTGACTCCGCTGTATTCGGTATTGCTCAAGAGCGTGAAAATACAAATGCAAATCGTATCAAACTTTACCAAGTAACAAGCCCTTGGCAACAATTAGACACCCCCGGTTATTCAAATGGATTAAGATGGGACAATCAACCAAGTATTGATACAAATTCTATTACTAGCTATACAGGTAATACTCAATGGAGCTGGTGGAATTATGACATCACATCCCTTGTAAAAAAATGGACCACAAGCAGCTCAAACCCAACCTATGCACCCAACCACGGTCTTACATTGCGAGCCACCGACCCTACTCTTTCAAAAAAAGCATTTATCTCAAAAAGTTATGTTGGCACTACCGCATACAAGCCATACCTTCTCGTTTATTACAACAATAACGCAAATAAAAACTTAATCGGAGATGCTTCATACTGGCAATACTCAAGTATGCCTTATGCAGATGGCACGATAAAAGCCAATCTAGCTAGCGGAAATCTTGTTGCTTCATTTCAAGATTTAACTACCAAATCTCTAGGACAAGATATTTCCATTAGCCACACATATAACAGCCAAGATACTTATGACGGACCATTTGGATATAATTGGACTATCACCCCGAATCAAAGATTATCCTTCCCACTTAGCAATTTACAAACAATTGTCTTCAGCGACACCTCCAACACCCAATACACATTTTTTGACCACGACAATGATTATAACTATGTCGATCCAAACGAATCCGAAACTGGCAAAGCAGATAATCTCGACGGCTCAAGCAGCTTTTACACCAGAGCTGGACATCGTCCAAATGGACTTTTTGCCGGCATGAAATACGATCCAAATACTCAAAAATACACGATGACTTACAGTGGCGGCAGCAAATTAATCTTTGATCAATCAGGAAAGCTCGTTCAGCAATTAGATAAAAATAATAATGCGATTAATTATACTTATTTAGATGGAAAGTTAATCGAAATTATAAATTCAGCGAATAAAAAAATTATCCTAAATTACAATAATATTGGCCGCCTAGAGTCCATCACAGATCTAAATTACAATGATCCAAATTATCATTCATATGGGCTAAAAATCAGTTATACATATACCAACACAGATCTCACTTCTGTCTCTTATCATAATGGTGACACTCTTTCATCAACTACAACCTATAATTATATAAATCATCAATTATCATCAATCACTGATCCCAAACAATTTACGAGCAATATTACTTACTTGGGAAATAAAGTTTCAGAACTCATCGATGCAGCCTCTAAAAAAACAAAAATATATTATGACAGCTCTGAACACACTCGCGTAGTTTCACCAAAAGCTTTCGATACCACACCTGCTCAAGAAGCCGCCTATACTTCAGACTATTACTTATCTGCAAACCCATACTTTAGAACCGGTTTAGTCACAAAATCAGTTGGTCCGACAGTTAAAAATGAACAAAATATCGACATCCGACAAACTACTGAATACGACTATAACGACGACTTTTTAACCCAAGGCGTGACTGACCCAAGTGGAGCACTTAGCACAACTGCTTATGATGATATTTCGGGAAATCTAATAAATCAATTCAATGCCAACAACATCCTCACGACTAAAAATACTTATAATTATGCAACCTACGAAACAGGCAGATGGAACATGCTTGATACATACAATGGAAATGGCGTCCAAACAATTTTTAGTTACGATGCTAACGGAAATATCTTGGAAAAATCTAGTTTTGATGGAGATCAGATCAATCTACTACACAATCCAAATCTTGAAAGTTACTCACGTACAGATCAAACATATGTGCCTGGATGTAGTAGTGGGAAAGTAAAAGTGCAAGTACCAGATTACTGGTGCGGATGGGGAAGTGGATTAACTTCAGGAACAAGGTCTTACAATATCGATCAGATAAACAAAGATGACGGCAACCAATCTCAATCAATCAGCCTTACCCTACCAGCTGGCAAAACTGGATCTGTAAATATTTTCCAAATCATCGACGACTCAACCAGAACTCAACCAAACACAACTTACACACTAACCTTCAGATACAAACAAACTGGTAGCGATCTACTAAAAACACAATCGGTTATTTATAACGACGACGCTAGTCCAGCAGCTACTACTATTGGCCCTCCTGTCTCAGGACCATTATTAACTTCGATAAATTCATGGTCAACTTACCAAACAAGTTTTACAACACCGACATCAAACGGATGGTGGCCGTTCTGGACTTCAGAAATATTTTTAACTCTCAGGCTTCCTTTAGCAGCTATAACTGATGTTTCTGGAACCTTATGGATTGACAACATAAGACTCCAACAGGGCTCAACAGGTACCACCACAACTCAAAAAACTTTTAAATCTGAATATTATCCCTCTGGTCTAGTAAAAAAAGAAACAACTCCAGAAGGAAAAATTGTTAACTATGAATGGAATAATGATGGTACCTTAAAATCTGCCACTGACCCACTTGGGAATCGTACCGAATTCACTTATGATGCCAATGGGAATAAATTATCCTCAACTGAACCAAAAGGTGTCGCCACCAACACAGACATAAACGATTACAAAACTTTATTCAATTACAACAACCAATCTCAAATCACTTCTGTCACCGAAGCTGCAACCGGCAATAAAACCACCTATACATATGATGTAAACAACAACATACAAGACACTATAACGCCAAATGGACTAAAAACCACTATTATGTATGATCAGTTAAATCGCGCCCAAAACACCATTAACCCTTATGGTTTTTCTTCAAAAGTAGAATATGACGCCAACGGCAACCCAAAAGGTATTATTGATCCGAATAAAAAAAATAGCACAATAACCTATGATGCTTCTAATAAAGTAACCCAAAAAACAGAATCATCCGGACAAACAACTGAAACAAAATATAATGCAAATGATCAAGTTAAAGTACTTAGTGTTGAGAGTCAAACACTTACTTATAATTATGATAAAAACGGACGTCCAATTGGAGAAACATTTAACAACAACGGTATTGCCAACTCAACTTCATATACTTACGACAAGGCAAATAATATCATTCAAACCACTACACCAAACAATGATATTATCACCCCTTCCTACACAACCACAAATGAAATCAGTAAAATTTCCATCGGTGGTACTACTGCCAAATACACCCGAAATAAAAATAATCAATTAACCAGACTAGATAAACAAGTTGATGCCAATGGCAATCCAACCGGCGACTCTATAACATATCAATATAATGATGCCGGTCAGGTCACCGACATTATTCATTCTAAAAATGGCACCAATTTCCAAACTTATCATTACGAATTTGATGCCAACGGTAACCGCAAACAAGTAACCATCAACGGACAAACGACTACCTACGAATACGATAATCTAAATCAAATCAGTAAAACAACAACTCAAGATAGTAAAATCACCCAATACTCATATGACAAAGGTGGAAATATTCTTGAAATCACTTATCCGGATCTAAAAAAAGATGTTTTCTTCTACGAAGGTAATCGTTTAGTCAAAAAGATAAACAAACTCGGTATTTCCGAATACATCGGCTATGACGCAAACGGCAATATCACCAGCCGCGACAATGGCGAATCGATCCCACTACTTTCACGATTTGAGAATAATCTAAGCAATGATCGCGACCACCAAGCGGCACTCATAAATGATGACAAAACCACACCAACCTACGCCGCTGGTAAATTTGGCCAAGCTCTCAAACTAGCCAATAACCAATATTTGTCCTATTCTTCATCCAGCAATCTAAACAAAGCTATCGGTACGATCGAATTCTGGTTTCAACCAAATTGGTCCGCTGATAATCAAGCCAGAACATTATTCGAATATTATGCCGATGCCAAAAATTACATACGTATCCAAAAAACTACAGACAACAAAATCCAATTTAACTACGTTTCAAATGGTAAAGATTATGGTTCAACATCCAGCGCTGTCAATTTCCAAGCCAATAATTGGTATCACCTTGCCACCACTTGGTCACCAACTCAAAGCGCCACATATTTAAACGGCTCAAAAATCGGTGAAAAAGTCTATTGCGCCCCTGGCGCTTGGACTTGCGGTACCACATTCACAAAAATAGCAACAAATGCCACCAAAATTATTCTCGGCGCATCAGTCATAACAACTGCCAATCAATTTGCCGACATCACACTAGATGAATTACAAATCTCTGGTATCTCAAAAACTGCCCAAGACATTACCAAAGATTATCAATCTACTCAATCTTCCAGTCTTATAAAAACAACCACATATGAATACGATTCAGATGATTATCTAAACAAAATCAGCAAACCAGACGGCAGCATTCTGACCTATACCTATGACGCCAACAAACGATTAATCAAAAAGAAAACCGAAGGAGTAAATCCAGCTGAAACCACCTATCTCTACGACGGCGACAAAGTCGTATCCGAAACCACCGGCACCGACATTACAAAATATCTTTACGACACCGCTGGGAGCCTCCTTATCATTGCCAAAAACAATAACAATTATTACCCAGTCTACGACGGCTTAGGCAGTATTATTGGCATAAGAGATAGTGCAGGAAATACCATAAACAGTTATAATTATGATGATTGGGGAACTGTAACTTCAAAAACCGAAGGCATCCAAAATACACTAAGATTTTCTGATTATAAATGGGACCAAGAAGCAAATATGTATTTACTCGGCAGCCGTTGGTATGATCCCACACTAGTACGCTTCGTCTCCGTCGATCCTTACCCAGGGAATAAAGAAGAATCACTTAGTCTAAATGAATATATATATTGCCACAACAACCCCGTAAATTATTTCGATCCACAAGGTGACAAAAGAAAAAAAATTGATAAAAAATTTCATTTGCCAAGTCTTTCGGACTGGCTAATAAATCATGGTTACGGTGACGCAATACTTTACATGAATCAAAACAGCTCATTTTGGCGGTATGCAATGGATCATCCGTTTATTACAGGACTAGGTGTCGGAGTTGGAGGAGGAATCTGTTTTGCAGGAGGCAGTCTAGCACTTGGAGGAACCGTAACATTTAATGGGAATTCATACGGAGTGCATATATTATGGAGAATGATCCAAAGAGGAGTATCACCTCAATTAATCCAAAAAACTATTGCTCAAGGCACAACTTTCAAATATCTTCATGAGGGAATTATAAAAACTGGATATTATAACGCAGCCTCAAAAATAATGGTAGCTACATATAATAATAAAATCCTCACCGTAATGACCAATGTCACTCCAAAATATATTTCAAGACTATTAAAAAAATAAAGGAATAAAATGAAGATAACTTATGACAAATCAATAGACGCACTATATGTATATATATTAGAAATCTCATTGTTAAAAACATTTAAAATTGTTAAAAAAACAGAAGGTGATTGGCCTATACATTTCGATTTTACTAAAGACAATCAGCTCTTTGGAATTGAAATTTTAGAAAGTAAAAGGTATTTCTCAAAACAAACTTTAGATAAAATTATCACAAAAGACAATACTGCAATTATTGCAATAATAAATGATTTAAAATCTTTCAAATCGGAAGATAATACTGAAAAAGAAAGTGTCAATAACGTAATTAAGTTTTTGACTAACAGAAATTCATAGCTTAATCTGAATATTAATATAAATATTGGATTATAAAAATGAAACAAATATTATTGACTAATAAAAATGAACCGGCAAATAATAATAATTATTGTCATCTTTCAATAGACGAATTTAAAGAAGCCCATCTTGAATGTGATACCGACGGCTTACTTTTTATAGCCAAAAAAATTCTTTCCTCTCAATCAAAGATCACACCTATTAGTAAAATCGACTTTTACGACGATCTGCCTAAATATCAACGATTTAAGAAAAATAATGAATATATTTTAGAATATGATCATTCAATTAGTTCGATTCCTGAACTATATATTATCAATCTTGATTGTTATAAAGAGAAAGTTGAATTATTGACAAATACTTCAAAATTAACGAAAAAGAACATTGATATATTATTTAAGTTAGAAATAACAAATAAAAAATTTAAGCCAATCCAAAAAACTATAACCATCCCAGACTTAGAACCAAACCAATATCCAAATATTTCAAAAAGAAAAGACGGTTTTTTGTGGATTGGCACATTTAACAACAAAGCTTATCTTATAGGGAATTCCCTAGGTCTTAGTTTTCTATTAAAACATATTGTCTATAACTGTTATATAGGCAGACCAGGATCCGGAGACCATAAACATTTACAAAAAGAACTTGGGGATTTTGATCGAAATTCCTTAGACTTAGGAATATATAATATTGATTTTATGGAAGAAAAATATCGTAAAAATTATTATAAATACAGATAATTTTAACCAAAATAGATTGATTATTCTTAAATTATATGGTATAATTTAGCGTTGACTAATAATTAAAGTCGACGCTAGATCGTACCTGACAATTCAAAAATGCCGGCAGCCCCGGCCAGAGGAGGGAACCCAAATGCGGTTCTTTTTTGTAATTTCAGTTTTGCTCTTGCTGGCAATCATGCCGGCCGCCTGTCTTGCCTACGAAGGCGATGTGACAATCACAAAGATCATCGGATCAAATGTGTTTGTTGAACAGACCAATCGCGGCTTCGCCGCGAAAGTGACCAACTTTACCTCACCGCCTCCCGAAGGCACGACGATCCATCTGGTTGGAGATTTACAAATCACCGACCACATCAGATCAATTGTCTATACCAGCCACACATTGATCGCCCCAAAAAGCATCAAACCACTGGCTATGAATATGCAAACAGTACTTTATTCTATCAACGGACGAGGCGCCAACATCTATGGAATGAAGATACGAATCTGGGGAGTAGTCAGTAAGACACTCGAACAAGAAAACGGATACTATGTTGTCTATCTCAACTATGCAAACAGTATTTACCGTGGCGAAAATCAACCAACCGGCTTTAAAGTCTTAGTTAACAGACAAGCCTATGATAGTTATACTGATGGCCAAATGTTGACGCTAACTGGCATCTTAGATGCCGACTATTCAACAGAGCTTAACCGCAACCTTCCAAAGCTCTGGCTAGAATAACTAGCCAAACATAACAGCCCCGAATAATCGGGGCTATTTTTATACTAAAATTTATCAAAACTCACAAAAATATTTACTCTGTCAAACCTGTTAAACGAGTCCTCAAACTCAACAGGTTCCATAAGGTATTGACATTTTCTATATTATATGCTACAATAACACTACAATAAGTAATTGTACCTTTCATTAAATCAAAACCGGGAGGCAGTCTCCTGCCTCAGATATAGGTTTTCCCCTCCTTGCCTATACCTGAGCAGGATATTGTCTCCCGGTTTTTGTTTTTCAAGACGCCAAAAGCGTCTTTTAAAATATATAAAATACCCCAAATACTCATACTTCCTCCATATAGCATAGTCAGCAGCGTCACTACTTCGCCGCTATAGCGGACAAGTGGTGACGCCCCAAAGATCTATTTAAAATTTCAAACCTATAGTATTATAAAACTATGATAATATTTATAAACGGTTCCATCAACTCCGGCAAGACAACTATTTCTAAAATACTTGCTAAAAAAATCCCAAACACAGCCTGCATCGAAGTAGATGATCTTCGAAATTTTATCACCTGGATGCCGCTTGAAAAATCTATCGACATAAATCTAGAAAACGCCCTCATTTTAACTAAAAATTTTATAAAACACGGCCTAAATGTGCTAATTGTCACCCCTTTATCAAAAAGACGATTTGAAATATTTCAAAAAGAATTACCAAACGAAGACCTCAAACTTTTCAATCTAAATCCCTCTCTTGAAATCGCCCTAACAAATAGGGGAGAGCGCGAACTTACCAAATGGGAAATAGAGAGAATCAAATATCATTATCAGATCGGCATAAACGATCCGGGCGTCGGCACCACCATCGATAGCACCTATCAAACCCCCGATCAAACCGCCGAAGAAATTCTCTCCCATCTAAATATGCTATAATATTCCAGAAAGGATGTTCCTATGGCCAATGAAATCAAATGTCCCAAATGCGGCACCGAAATCAGCGTCGACGACATATATGTCCAAAAAATTATCAATCTAAAAGTCCAAAAATCTCTAGATGACCAAAAAGCCCAGCTTTCGATCGATCTGAAAAACGATTTAGAAAAAGAGCAAAGTGTAAAAACAAAAGAATTGGAAAACAAATTATTGATTGAAAAAAACAAAAGAGAAGAAGCTGAAAAAAACGAACTAAAACTGCGGCAAGAAAAAGAAAAAATTGATGAGGAAAAAAAGAACTGGGATCTAGAAAAAGCCAGACAGCTGGAAAATGAAAAAGAATTGATTACAAAAAAAGTCGACGAAGAAAATCGTTTTAAATTGCTTGAAAAAGACAAAAAAATTGAAGATATGCAAAAGTCTTTAGAAGAAGCTCGTCGAAAAGGCTCCCAAGGCTCCATGCAGACCCAAGGCGAGGTCTTAGAACTTTCCATTGAAGAGATGCTCAAATCCAATTTCCCGCTCGATAAGATCGAACCTGTGCCCAAAGGCATCAATGGCGCCGACATTATCCAAATCGTCTACGGCCCCACCGGACAGCCAGCCGGCAAAATCGCCTGGGAAACCAAGCGTACCAAAAACTGGACCGAAGAATGGGTCCAAAAACTCAAAGACGACTCCCGCACCATCCACGCCGACATTGCCATCCTTATTTCCGAAACCCTCCCAAAAGAAATTGAAAACTTCGGCCTTTATAAAGGCGTCTGGGTTTGCAATTATTCCATCATCCCTGGCGTCGCCGCCGCCATGCGAAGCCAGCTAATAAATGTTTCAAGCGCCATCACCGCCGAAACTGGCAAAGACGAAAAAATGGAAGCCATCTACAGCTATTTAACTTCAAACGCCTTTTCCCAAAAAATCCAAGCTCTCGTCGAAACTTTTGAAATGATGAAACAAGATCTAGACAAAGAAAAACGAGGAATCCAAAAACTCTGGGCAACTCGCGAAGCCCAAATCACCCGCCTTGCCACAAATACAATAGATATGTATGGTGGAATAAAAGGCAGAGCCGGTGCCGCCCTGCCAACTATCGAAATCCTAGAATTAGAAAACCCAGAATAAAAAAGGAGCTAGTATGGATTACAAAGACTTTGCCATCGACCTTGCCTATAAAGCTGGCGAAAT
>VFKW01000139.1 GCA_009885355.1 Candidatus Berkelbacteria bacterium | reverse complement strand
TTTGCAACACCCATGCCGACTTTACCATCTTTGTTACCAAGAATGACTAAAGTACGAAAACGGATACGACGTCCACCTTTTACGGTACGAGAAATTCTGTCCACCTGTAAAACAACAGATGAGAATTCTGGTGCATCTGGAATCGGACCTTTTGGCTGCATTGGTCTGGAATCTTTTTTGTCAGTTGTCTTTGGTTTTTCTTTTTCCATAGAATTCTCCTTAGAATTGCAAACCGTTTTCACGGGCGCCTTCGGCTAATGCTTTAACTTTGCCGTGGTATTGATAACCACTGCGGTCAAAGACGGCAGTTATGATTTTTTTGTCAGTTGCTTTTTTGGCTAATAATTTACCGACTTTATTGGCAATTTCTTCCGGTTTGCCTTTTTTATCAGTAATTTCATAATCGCTAGCTGAAGTAATTGTTTGACTTTTATCGTCATCAACTAATTGAGCGTAGATGTGTTTTGCTGACATGAAAACCGAGATGCGCGGGGTTGTTTCGGTGCCTTGGATTCTGGCGCGAATTCGGTTATGTCGATGTATTCTTGATGCGTTTCTTGATAGCATTTTATCTCCTATTTGCCGGCTTTGGTAGCTTTTCCAGCTTTGCGGCGGACTATTTCGTCGATGTATTTAATACCTTTACCTTTATATGGCTCTGGTGGTCGGACTTTTCTAATATCAGCTGAGACTTGACCGACTTTTTGCTTGTCGATGCCTGAAACAGTAACTAAAGTGTTTTTTTCGACTTTAAAATCGATACCCATTTGAGGTTCAATTGTTACTGAGTGGGTGAAGCCGACGTTTAAAACTAGTTTATCTCCTTCGAGATTTGCGCGATAACCAACACCTTTGAGTTCCAATTGTTTTTGGTAGCCAGTGGTGACTCCGATTATCATATTTGCAATCAAATTTCTAGTTAAACCATGAAGAGCGCGAGACAATTTGTCATTTGATAGTCTTTTGACAATAATTGTTTCGCCTTCTTTTGTGGTTGTGACGTTTTGATGATGGCGGAATTGTAATTCACCTTTAGGACCGGTGACTGTGATGTCTCGGCCATTGGTGATATATTCTACTCCCGCTGGAATGGTGATAGGTTTTTTACCGATTCGTGACATTTGGACTCCTTAAAATTACCAAACTTTGCAGATTACTTCTCCACCGATTCCTTTTTTGCGGGCGTTTCGACCACTCATGACGCCTTGTGGAGTACTGATTATGATTAAACCAAAACCGGATAATACACGTGGAATACGGGTTGCTGGTGTGTAAATTCGTAATCCTGGTTTGCTGACTCTTTCAATATGTTGGATTGGGGATTCGCCGTTTTTGTATTCTAAGTCAACCTTGATAACAGAAAACCCGTTTTTACTTTTAACTTTAAAATCAGCGATGTATCCTTCTTTTTTAAGTATAGCAAGGATAGCTTCTTTAATCTTTGAAGCTGGCATCTCGACAGATTCTTGTCGGATGGCTACTGAATTTCTTATTCTTGTTAGCATGTCGCTAATTGGATCTATAATCATATTACTCCCTTACCATGAAGACTTAGTTACTCCGGGTATCTCACCACGTGAAGCGCGTTCTCTGAAGCAAATGCGGCAGAGTCCGAAGCCTCGTAGATATCCATGTGGTCGACCACAAAGTTTGCATCTATTTTTACTTCTTGTTGGAAATTTGGGTTTTCTGGTTGATTTAACTATTTGACTTGTTTTAGCCATATTATTGCTCCTTCGAGAGTGGAAAACCAAAGTGGGTTAATAATGCTTTACCTTCATCTTTTGTCTTGGCAGTTGTCGAAATGGCAATCTGCAAGCCGTGAATGAATTCTACTGTGTCATAGGGAATTTCTGAAAAAACAGTATGTTCTTTGATTCCGACGGAATAGTTCCCCTGTTTATCAAATGATTTTGATGGGATACCGCGAAAGTCACGAATACGAGGCAATGTAATGGAAACTAGGCGATCTATGAAATCATACATTTTCTTGCCGCGAAGGGTTACAGACATGCCGACTTTGTCTCCTTCTCTGATTTTGAAACCAGCGATGGATTTTTTGGCTTTGTTAATAACAGGTTTTTGTCCAGCGATCAGAGTTAGGTTATTGGAAATTTTGTCAATCAAGCCTGATTTTCCAAGAGTATCACCGACGCCGATATTTATGGTGACTTTAGTAATTTTAGGTGCTTGATGAATATTTTTGTATCCAAATTCTTTCATTAATTCTTTGGTAATAATATTTTTGTATTGTTCTTGTAGTCTTGTCATAATCTTACTCCTGGTCCAGCGATGCTTCACATAGACGGCAGATGCGAATCTTGCCTTTTTCTGTGTCTTGATAACCGACGCGAGTCGCTTTGGCACAGTGAGGACAGACGACCATTGCGTTTGAAATAGTAATTGGTCGTGTAATGTCTATGATGCCGCCTTTAGCATTGGCGCTGGTTGGTTTAAGGTGTTTTTTGGCAATATTTATACCTTCAACCACAATTTTTCTTTGGGCTGGGATAACTTTGGTCACTTTTCCGACTTTATTGCGATCTTTGCCGGTTATGATCAAAACTGTATCTGTGCGTTTGATTTTCATTATAAAACCTCCGGTGCTAATGACACGATTTTTGCGAAACCTTGTTCGCGTAATTCACGAGCAACCGGTCCGAAAATACGGGTGCCTTTTGGTGTCTTATCTGGGTTTACGATAACAGCGGCGTTTTCATCAAAGCGAATAGTCGAACCATCGTTTCTTTGATATGGCTGTACTTGGCGAACGATAATGGCTCTGACAACTTCTTTTTTCTTGACAGAACCGCGTGGAATGGCAACTTTGACTGAACAGACAATCATGTCGCCAATTTGAGCGGCGCTTTGTTTTTTGCCACCAATAACGCGGATGACCATTAATTCACGTGCGCCGGTGTTGTCAGCAACTTTTAAGCGGGTATATGACTGGAGCATTATTTGCCTCCTTCAACATTACCGGCCAAACCGGTAATTTGCCAAGATTTCTCTTTGGAAATTGGTTTGGTTTCGGCAATAATGACACGATCGCCCATTTTGTATTTATTTTCTGGATTGTGGGCTTTAAAACGTTTCGTTACGCGGTATTTTTTCAAGTAGATAGGGTGTTGAACCATTCTTTCTATCAAAACTACGGCCGTATTGGTCATTTTGTCTGATACAATTGTGCCAACTTTTGTCTTAATCATTGCTGGTCTCCTTTGAAGTGTCTTCTTGAGTAATTTCGATCGCTTTGTTGTTGATAACAGTCATAGTCATTGCAACTTCTTTTCTGGTAGCGCGAATATCACGGTAATTTTTTAATTTACCCATTGAAAGATCGCTTCGCAATCCATGGAGTTTGTCGCGATTTTTTGACAAACTCTCAGTTAATTGCTTTATGCTTTTATTATTTAATTCTTTAATTAATTC
The DNA here is from genome assembly GCA_009885355.1 of Candidatus Berkelbacteria bacterium. Classification (GTDB taxonomy): domain Bacteria; phylum Patescibacteriota; class UBA1384; order VFKW01; family VFKW01; genus VFKW01. Next base: position 7,012 of record VFKW01000139.1, on the reverse strand, counting down.
ACTTGATTTCATATTAATCCTCATCTTTGGTGACAAACTTGCATTTTAGTGGAAGTTTGTGGCTTGCAAGACGCATTGCTTCTTTAGCAACTTCTTGGGCAACGCCAGACATTTCAAACATAACTTGGCCTGGTTTTACTGTAACAACAAAGTGATCCAGGGAACCTTTGCCCCCACCCATTCGAGTTTCAGCTGGTTGAGCGGTGACTGGACGATCTGGGAAGATACGGATCCAAACTTCACCACCACGTTTGATATAACGGGTCATGGCGCGACGAGCGGCTTCGATTTGGCGGGAAGTGATCCAGCCGCGACCTTGGCTCTGAAGACCATATTGACCGAAATCAACATTGGTACCACGAGTAGCAACGCCACCCATTTTGCCGCGTCGGACTTTTCTGTGTTTTAGTTTTTTTGGCATTAACATCTGATGGCTCCTTATTCTTCATCTTCTTGGCGTAGACCTTTGTAGATCCAAACTTTGACGCCAATAACACCATAAGTGGTGACTGCATGAAATATTGAATAATCTATAATTGCGCGAAGGTTACCAAGTGGGACTGTCCCGGCGCTAAATTTTTCGTTTCTAGCGATTTCGGCACCGTTCAAACGCCCGCCTACGCGGATTTTGATACCTTTTGCACCCTTGGCCATGGTTTTTTCTAAAGCTTGCTTAACAGCGCGGCGGTATCCAACACGTCGAGAAATCTGTGATCCGACTGATTGAGCAACTAGAGGAGCAGACATTTCAGGGCTTTTGATTTCAACGATTTCAAGACGAATTTTTTGTTTTGGTTGATTTTTGAAAATTTCTTTTTCAACAGCTTCTTTAAGAGCGTTGATACCTTGGCCGGAACGGCCAATAATGACACCTGGACGAGCAGAATAAACTTTTACAGTAATATTGTCGCGGTTTCTTAGAACTTCAACTTTTTCAACTGAAGCATTTGTACCAAGTTTTTTAGCGATAAAGTCGCGGATCTTAAGGTCTTGAATTAAGAAAATAGCAAAATCGCGTTTAGCGAACCATTTACTAGTCCAGTTTTTTTCGATTGGCAGTCGGAGACTGATTGGATTAACTTTCTGTCCCATTTTATTTCTCCTTAACTTCTTTAACTTCTTGGTTGGCTTCAGTTTTTACTTCTTTTTTTGGTTCTACGCTAGGCACAGCTTCTTTTTCGGCAAGCGTCATGATGATATGGCTCATACGTTTTTTGATCCCCTGGGCACGGCCGCGGGATGCGAAAACGCGTCTTTTAAGAGCTGGGCCTTCGTTGACCATGATTGCTTTTATAAAAGTGTTGCTAATGTTCATGTTTGATTCTTTGGCCGCACCAAGGGCTGATTGTAATGTCTTTGTAATATCCTGAGTGGCAGCTTTAGGAATAAACCTTAGTTGATTTAAAGCTTTTTCGGCATCCCAACCACGAACAAGATCTGCTACTAAGCGAAGCTTGCGAGGAGCGGTGCGATTAAAATTTTGTTTTACAGTAACTTCCATGATGCGTCCTTATTATTTAAATTATTTTTTCTTACCGGCTTGTTCACGAGCCATTTTACCACCGTGACCTTTAAATTTACGGGTTGGTGAAAATTCACCAAGTTTGTGTCCAACCATATCTTCTGTGACAAATACATCTATATGGATTTTGCCATTATGAACGCCGAAAGTCATTCCAACCATTTCTGGAAAGATAGTACTTACGCGCGACCAAGTTTTAATAACAGTTTTTTCGCCTGGTTTGGCAAGTTGAACTTTTTTTAATAATTTTTCGTCGATGTATGGACCTTTTTTAAGTGATCTGGACATATTGAGCTCCTATTATCGTCTCTTTTTGTTACGGTGTCTAACAATGAATTTGCTTGAATATTTAACTTTTCTGGTTTTCTTACCTAATGCTGGTTTGCCCCATGGGGTTTTTGGATGTTTCAAACCGATGGAAGTGTTACCTTCTCCACCACCATGTGGATGGTCAACTGGGTTCATGGCTTTACCACGAACGGTTGGTCTGACACCCATGTGGCGTTTGCGTCCGGCTTTGGCGATGCGTACAGCAGAATGTAACTGGTTGCTCAAAACACCGATTGAGGCATAGCCTTCAAGATGAATCATCCTGATTTCGCCGGAAGGCATTCGAACTTGGGCGTATTTGCCTTCTTTGGCAAGGATAGCAGCAGATGAGCCGGCGGTGCGAACCATTTGACCACCACGGCCTGGAATTAATTCAATATTGTAAATTGCAATACCAGTTGGAATATTTTTTATTTTATAACGGCATCCAGTTTTGATTTCCCCGTCTTCTGAAGTTACGACCTCGTCGCCAACTTTTAGATCTTGAGGAGCGAGGATGTAGGATTTTTCACCGTCTTCGTATTTGATTAAAGCGATGAAAGGTGTGCGGTTTGGATCGTATTCAATTGCTTCAACAGTTGCTTTAATATCAAACCTGTTTTGTTTGAAATCAACCAAGCGATATAGTCGTTTGGCGCCACCACCGCGATGACGAATGGAAATCTTTCCAGTCGCGTCGCGACCGGCATGTTTTTGCAAAGGAGCAGTTAATGATTTCTCAGGTTTTTTCTTTGTAATAGTTGAGAAATCAGTATAAGACATTTTGCGCTGTCCACTGGTTGTTGGTTTAATGAGTTTCAGAGGCATTATTTATCTCCTTTTGGTTTCTCATCTTCTGTTGCCATTTCAAATCCAGGAATCTTATGGCCAGGTTTCAAGATAATAATTGCTTTTTTGACGTCAGATTGTCTGCCGACGGTTCGTTTGAAAGTTTTAACCTTGCCTTTGATTCTTAAGATTTTAACTTCTTTTACTTCAACTTTGTAAAGACGTGTGGCTTCTTTGGCGATTTCAATCTTGTTGGCTTTTGGTGTAACTACAAAAGTGTATTGACCATTTGGGGCCATTTGCATTGATTTTTCAGTAATAACAGGTTTTATTAAATACATTATTTCTCCTTCTTTGCGTCTTTAGCAGGAGCTTTAGCTGGTTTTTTTGCTGGAGATTTAACAGGTTTTTCTTCAGCTTCTTTTGCTTCAACTTCTTTGGCTTCGGTTTCTTTGATTTCTTTTTTGGCAACTTTTACTTCTTCTTCAACTTCATCAGTTGAAATTTCAGAAAAGTGGTTTTCAATTGCTTTTAATCCGGAGACAGTAGTTAAAATATAGTTGAATTTCAAAACGTCAACAATATTGAGGCTGGAAAGTTTAACTAATTTAACATAAGGAATATTTTTGGAGGCTAATTGAAGATTGTCATTTATTTCTTCGATAACGATCAGGACTGTACCGTCGCTAGTTGGAAGAGTGTTAAGGATTTCAATCATAAGTTTGGTTTTAGGCTCTTTGATGATTAAATCTTTTGTGACAATAAATTTATTTTCAGTTACCTTGTCGCTCAAAGCCATGAAAAGAGCTTTTCTTTTCATTTTTTTATTTATCATTTGGCTGAAATTACGATTGTTGCGTGGACCAAATGCAATTCCGCCACCTACCCAGATTGGGGAGTTTGAAGAACCAGCACGTGCTCGGCCGGTGCCTTTTTGTTTCCAAGGTTTTGCGCCACCGCCACGGACTTCGCCGCGAGTTTTTGTGTGGGCATTTGATTGGCGAGCATTGGCTAGCTGGCAAACAACGGCTTGGTGGATAAGTTTTTTATTTGTTTCAATAGTAAAAATTGTCTCATTGAGATTGACTTTACTGACTTGTTTACCTTGTAGGTCTAGAACATTAATCTGGCTCATTATACTCCTTTGATGGTAAGAATGGTCCCGCGTGATCCTGGAACGGAGCCAGCGACGACGAGAAGTTTTTCATTTTGATGAACTTCTACGACCTGAAGTTTTTTGATTGTAACGTTATCAGCCCCTAAATGACCGGCCATTCGTACGCCTTTTACAACGCGCTGTGGATAAGCGGATCCGATTGAACCAGGTCTGCGATAGTTATGTGAACCATGTGTTTTAGGGCCGCAATGGAAATGATGTCTTTTAATAGTACCAGCAAAGCCTTTGCCTTTTGAGACGCCGGAGACGTCGATCATGTCGCCTTTTTCAAAAACAGAAACATTGATCTCATCGCCAAGTTTAATATTCTCGGCTCCTTGGATGGTTTCTGTGTATTCTTTGAGTTGTTTTAAATCTTCAGATATGCCAGCTTTAACTAGATGGCCTTTTTGTGGTTTTTTGATGTGTTTTTCGTGACCATAACCAACTTGGATAGATGTACTATCTTCGTTTTTTGTTATTTCAGTTACGAAAACAGGACCAGCTTCGATAACGGTAACTGGAATTGCTCTGCCCTTTTCATCATAGATGCGGGTCATGCCGATTTTTTTGCCTAAAATGAATTTTGCCATATCGCTCCACGTAACAACTAATCGTCTAGAACACTCCACCAAGTTGGCAAAGGTTTTCTAGACTCTAATTCCAATATTTAAAAGGTAGTACTTTTTCCCTACCTTGTGTATTGTAACACATGTATATATAGGGTGTCAATACCTGCTAAAGCAGGTTGGGAGTTGATAATTTTTGTTATCCTGGACCCGCAGGTGAAAAATCTATCATTTGTTCTTTTATAGAGGGTCTGTAGCTTTGTAATAAGGGGTGAAAGGGCTCATTACGATGTCTCGTCGGAGAGGCTCAACCCTATGCCCTTATGATCTCGCCGGGCAGAGCCGCCGGCTAGAAGCCTCTGACTGGCAGTCCTCTAAACGGCTCCCCTACTTCTGCTCGACTTCTTCTGAAACGTAGAAGCAGAGTACTAATTCTTTGTGGTAAATAATTATTTATTTGCACGAAGGTGGAAATGTAGGTATGTGGCTTGTTGGAAACCGGGGCCATTTGTTATAATTCGGTAATCCGTCAGATTTTGATCGCGAATAATTTTTGACATAACACTATAAGCGTCAGTTATATATAACGAGTCATCCTTGGATAGATTTTTAATGTCTTTTATATCTTTTTTGGGTATGACCAGATAATGGATTGGAGCTTCTGGAAACGGATGTTTAATAACAATGGTTTTATCTGTTTCATAGATGACATTTGGTATTATTATAGGGGTTTTATTTATTCCAACAGAAACTAATAATCCTATAAGATCATTTGTTTTATAGCATTTTTCGCATTTCTTGAGAGCAATTATTGATCTTGGTTGTGTATTAGAAAATATATTTCCACCGATTATGATGCCAATTAATAATATTAGTATATAGTAAATTGTATTTTTTCTTTTTTCTTTCATTGTTTTTATATAATTTTTTGCAGGTTATGTATATTATCCACGAAAGATGAAAGATCGTTTTTTTATTTCCTGCAATAGTTTTATTGTGGCTTGTACTGACATATTGTCGCTTTGGAGTAATACCAGATTGTCTCCAAGTTGATCTAGTAAGGGACTTAAAAACTCATCTCCCCATGATGGAGAAAAAGTATAAATACCAGAAAAATCAATTTCAAGTTCTTCGTCCGGTTTCATAGTTTGCAATGTTGACTGAAAGGCCTTGAGAGCCTCAAGTCCAGCTTGGCGTGAAATTAGTGTTGTGCCAAATTTTTTTAGTTCTATGCGCATATATTTGTCCTTAATTATATTTATTAATAGTTTTAAAATTGGATTATGGCGAAACAGCCACGGAGTATTTCTTGTCCGCGCGTTAGGTGAAATTCTTTATCTGGAGCCTTGATGCGGACTTCAGCGTCGCCACTTTCAAAGAAGAGATCGATCGGCTGAGTCGTGGTAACTTCTCGAACGAATTTTAGTCCATTTCCGCGTCTCTCTGGTGAGCGCCCAGATAGGATTTCAGTAAATGCAACCATCACAGCTTCTGTGTGATTTTTTAATGTGGGACGAACTTGGCGAAGTGTTTCCAAAATACCAATACCGCGATCGGCTAGTACAATTTGTTTTTTATTGATATCGTATCCGAAAAAGATGCCTGGCACATCTGGCCACTTCCCAAGATTATGATCAAAGGAATTGTTTCCGATTTCGCCGGTAATAGCAATAATGATAGAAAATAATCTTTCAAAACCTGGTTGCTTCATTAAAAGTAGCTCCAGCTTAGTCAGTCTTGTTTGAAAAACAGCGCTATTACTACAATAAAAGATGGATGGCAATTCTGAATCATCTTTTGCCCAATCATAGGCAAGTTTAATAATGTCGCTCGAAAATATTTTAAGATCTTTTTCTCTGTAAAACCGATGTACGCCGCCTTCTTTTTTGATCGCGACTAACTTTCCGTTACTATCCCAGCGACGTAGTGTATCGATTGAAACGCCAAGTATTTCGGCCGCTTCAGTGATTGTCAGTAGTTTTTCATCCATATAATTACCTCTTATTAGTATATTAACATAATATGTTAAACTATGCAAGTATATACCAAAACTATGCAAACTATGGTAAAACTATGCATTTTTTGTTATAAACTTGAATATTTTGACTCCATAATAGATTGGTATATAGGATTGAGAACTTATTGTCCTGGTACATCAAACAATTTTGCGAAAAAAGTAAAGGAATGGCTGAAGGCTATGAGGCGATGTATAAGCGGTTAGCCGCTTTCATTTTATATGCCAGGAAACCCCGTACGTAGGAGGCAGTCACGTCATGATTCTTGCCGAGTCTCAGTACGGGGATGAATGGCATCATCTCTTGACCAAGCACGTTAGTGCATGGCAAGTATTTCTCATGAGAATACGACCTCATGAGTCCCCGCTGCCTAAGAAACCCCGGGATTAGCGGCAGCGGTTCCCGGGGAGTTTCATTGTTGAATAGAATAATACATTGATCAGGGCTCTTGGATTGCCACCGATGGTTTAACCATCACATACCCGCTGCTGCTCCGGCGGGTTTATTATTGGATTATTAGGTTAAAATATGGTATAATCTTTGTATGAGTGCGCCAAGCGAAGCTGGTTATTTCTAGCTGGTTCGAATCCAGCCTATCTAAAGACTAGCCATCAGGATAGTACGGAACTTAGCGTATCGTTACAGTGATGTG
>VFKW01000136.1 GCA_009885355.1 Candidatus Berkelbacteria bacterium | reverse complement strand
GATGGCGTTGTCGATGAGGCGATCAAATATTTCTTTTAGATTGTCTTCGTCGGTTTTCAGGCTTGGGAGTTCTTCGGGGTAGCCGAGTTTGATTTCGATGTTTTTTTGTTTCATATCAGGTTCGTATTTTATGATGGAAGCTTTGATCACGTCTAAAACATCGACTGGTTTGACCTGAAAAGTTAATCCGGAAAATTCTATTTTTGAGATAAAAAGCAGTTCTTTGAGCATTTTGTGCATTTTCTCTATATAGTTTGAAGTTTCAGATACGAATTCTTTTTCGCGGGATGAGAGTTTGCCGTCTTTTTCGCTTTGGATGGTTTGGACGAAGCTTTGTATAGTCGCAAGCGGAGTGAAGATTTGCTGTGCAGCCAGGGTAGTAAATTCTTTACCTTGATGTTCGATCAAGAGTAATTGTTTGTTGGTTTCGGCTAATTTGACTTGTTCTTCTTCTTTCATGGCTTTTTCGAAACGGGATTTCTGGCTGATTATTCGAAGGTAAAGGGTCAAAATAGCGGCGATGATGATAAAAATTGAGGCAGGATTGACAAAAAGGGTGTAATTTTGATTGAGATTCCCTATGAATATTTCAGAGGCGATCAGTAAGATTGAGATAAAAGTGATAATAAGGCTGTTTATTTGTTCTCGTATAAGCAAGGAGCCGGCAAGGGGTATGATGAGGATCAGTGATGCGTATGATTTGGTTTGATAGGTGATAAAAATAAGGATAGCAAGAAAGACTGAGTCTGTAATATTTTTGAAAATACGGCTTTTAATCACGGGACGCAGGGCGTAAGTGATGTAGTAAAAGAAAAATCCGGCTGTCAGGGTAAGTCCGGAAAAGGCAAGGGTGGTATTGGAATTTAGGTCGAGGTTTATTTTGGTGGATACGAGAAGGACAGCTAGAAAAATGGGCCAAATGATTAGCTCTAGGCGTCGTTGGATTTTCAATGATTTTCTTGCAGTTTCCATTGATTTAATTTTAGCACATTATTTACTACAATACATAGTGATTGGCTACAATGTTTTTATTAGTACAATGAATACGTGTCAAGCCACCAAAGTAGGTAACCGTAATGGGCTCGTTGCGTCAAATGAAAAGGTAACTTTGGCGGTGTCTATTTTTTCGTATTCTTCAACCTCCTTTGTTAATTTACTTTGCTTTGCTTTGTAAACTTCAGCTAATAATTTAAGCTTTTGGTCGATCTGACGTTTGAGCTCAACAGGATTTAATTTTTCATACTGGGCAAGAAGTTTCTGTTTTACTTCTTCCGGAGTTTCATTACTATCCATTAACCAGCGATAAGGGGTTTTCGCTTTTTGGTATTTGCGGTAAACATGACCTTTCTGTCTTTCTTTACTTTCCAATCTTAAAACAGCTTGGAAGTAGTTTTTATACAATCCGAGTATCCGGTAAAGATCATTTAAAATGATCAATTCTCTTTGTGTATCATATCTCACATGACCGACGACCTTTCTGACGTTTTGACTGTTTTTCTGTTCCACAAAACAATTGTCGTTCTTTTTGAATGGGCGGGATCTGGATAATTCCAGATTTGTTTGCTTGGCATAGTCCCAAACTACGTAGTTAATGAATGATGTGCCATTATCCGGATGGGCTTCAACCCACTCAAATGGAAAACGACATCGATTGTCATCTATGGCCTTAACTGTTCTAGTTTGACCCTTGCCCATCGCAGCGCCCCCTTCCCACCAGTGAGAGGAAATATCTGTTGTGGAAATGGTATTAATATATTCGCCTTTGGCGCTAGCGCCACAGTGCTCGACGCCATCAATTTGAATTTGGCCAAGCTTGGATCTGTCCCACTCGTCTGAGAGTTTAGTTGGGATAACTTGGTAAAGTAGTGGGTATTTTTTCTTTTTGTCATATTTAGACGCAATTATTCTGACAGCTTTTTCATGTTCCAATAATCTGTCGATGGTTCTGGGACTCATGGATTTTAGTTTGTCTGCCTGCTCGCTTGTTACCATAATTTCCCCAAGATCACGCAAATGATCCAACTCGTCATGAATATTAGTAATTAATCTTTGTGAACAAGGCTCATCAAAAATATCCCACAGTTCTACTAAATGGACAATGAGGTCAACCCCATATTCCCGGGGTCTTGTGGCGCGACTTCGGGGGATACTTTCCCACCTGGTTTTGGCAGATAGCCGGCGGGTAATATATTTTCTATTTAAACCAGTACGTTTTATTATTTCGTCTAATAACTCAATTTTTCTAGTCTTAGAAGCCGTTAGATATTCCTTTTGGACTTCCTTTAAGTATTGCTTGCGCGATGACATATCCATCCTTCCTCCTTGGCTCTATTGTATCGTAAAACAAATTGCCAAGAACAATTATATTTGTACAAATTTCGGTTACCTTTTTAGTTGGCAAAACAGCTATCCCATAGTTACATTTTAGATGACGCAAGGCGTGAATATTGACATATCGATAATATGGTGTTAACATATGCCTATGTTCATTTGAGAACAGATATCATTTCAAAATTCAGAAACGGAGGAAATGGCTGATGAAAGGTTCAAAGAATGGCTCGGTAAATGTAGTTTTGGCGGTGGCTTTGGCTGTCGCCGTGCTGGTGATTGGTTTTTTGTTCGTTAAAATAGTCAATCATCAAAACAATGCCCAGGCGGTGGGGGCGGGGAGTAGCGGGTCGGGAAGTGTGGTGGATTCGAATTATCCGATGACGCCCGGCGAGGTATTGAAGGCAATGATCACTGCTTATGGTGGTCTCGACAAGGCAGATTCGGAAAGTGCCAAAAAGTATTTGACGGATAACGCAATAAATGGAACTTTCCCAATTGGAGAGTATCATCACGGTGTACTGTCGGTCTGGCGAATGTATTTAACTGATAAGACTTGTACTTGTACGATTGACTATAATGTGCCGGCGCCAACTGACGGAACATTAACAGTTAATATTCCTGTTTCAGCATATTTAAGTAACTATCAAAAAACATATGTTTTGGGCAGGTTTATACTTGTGTTGCGCGATGGCCGATGGCAAGTGGATGGTTACTTGCCATAGACTCGGACTCGGTTTTGTTTTTCGGTGGGATGCGTCCCACCTTTTTTTTAATTTCCGAAGAGTTTTTGCATCACAGCTCACCGGGTTGTAGTTTGATGTTTGATATAAAGCATCTGAGAAACTTTTATTTTGGGGATTATTGATGTAGAATTTTAAAAAGTGAATATATTATGGACTAGGTAATTTGCTAAATAAGGAAAAAAATGGAAAAAATTATTGAGGTTGAGGCAAGAGGTCTTTTGAACCTCACGCAAAAGAAAAAATTAGAAAATTTTTTGAAGAAAAATGGAGTTTTCAAGCAAGAAAAGCGACGTATATTAATAGATTATTCTTTATTTTTAGAAGATGGCGGTGTTCGCAATCGAAGTAAGGACATTAGATTGAGAATTACAAATGGTCAGCCAGAAATAGTTGTCAAAATTGGTAAATGGGGAGCAGGTGAAAATAGAAAAGAGTTGTCTGTTTTGACTCATGAAGTAAGTTTTGATAAGCTCGTTGAGATTTTTGATGCACTTGGTTATTCAAAGGGTGCTTTGTGTGTTAGAAATAGTGTTGTTTATGATTATGATGATATTGAATTTGCAATTGTTGAGGTTCCGGGACATAGCTATTATTTTGAAGCTGAAAAAATGGCTCATCAAGAAGATGATATTGATAAGATTTATAAAGAAATTGAAAAGGTATGTGTAAGTTTGGGTCTAGTATTGTTTGATGACGAGGCTTTCATGAAATATATCGAAACTCTCAATGATGAGTCAAATGAAATTTTTGATTTTAATAATTTTAGGTCTAATTATTTTAATGACAGATTTAATCTATAATATTTAATCTAACGGAATGAGTGATGGTGCTAGCTAGAGCCTCGTGTTTGCGAGTTTTTATAGTTTATCTCATTGACAGATTTGACCATATGTAGTAAAATCATTTTGTACTTTGTATCTTAGCTATCAAAATCTGAACCTGAGGAGGTATTGAAAAGATGAATTTTGCTAAGGTTTCCATCAAGGTGGTAGTTGTGGTATTAGGGTTGGTCATGTTCGCTTGCCAGGTGGCAGAGGCGAAGACGGCGTCGATCGATTTCTGGTTTGTGAAGAAAGGGTCGGTGAGCGTGCCTGCGGGCATGAAGATGGTTGCGGGAAATCCTGATAATGACCAGGGATCATATCCCAACACTGGTCGTTCTCGGATTTGTTCATTAAGTAAAAAATTCTCCGGAGTAGTTGCTATTGGTGCAATCAATTGCAATTCGAGTGCCGATGTTGCGCAGGAGGTAGGATCACTAAAGCCTACTCTTGAACATGCTGGTATTTTGGGTCCGATAATCAAGTCGTCAGTAAAGATTGCTAAAACTGGCGGCGGTTCTTATAAGGCGATAAAATGGTCATGTAAACTTTATCCTTGTTCACCTGATGATGGATTTAAAGATGGTGATCGATTGTTTGAGACGTATGTTTGCGTCGGTAGCAAGATAAAGTACATGAAAGGAATGCGCTACGAGGGTTTGGATACCTTTCCTGTATATTGGATAACCGTAGAAAGAGATAAAAATAGTGCGAAGCAGGCGTCTGATATGGCTTCGATAATTAAGAGCCTAAAGCTACCGTAGCTCTCGGGCTAGATTATGTTTTCACAGAGTGGGATTCGTCTCACTCTATTTTATTTGTTTAAGGGTTCTAAGGGAAATGTGGTTGGATTTATCAGATTTCCCATTAGATTAGAGCGTCACTAGTTACCCGCTATCGCGGATAGGTGGTTACGCTATACAGGTTTAGAGGGGGGTAGGGCAAAGGGAATGATAAAGATTTTTTAAAACAATGTGAATAGATTATTGGGTTGAAAACGTTGGTTTTATGATTTAAATTATAATTTAGTTTGGAACCGTCACTAGCTGTCCGCTATAGCGGGTAGGTGGTGACGGTTCATTGTATATTTTCTTATTAATTTTGTTATAATTGAACTATGAGTGCGCCAAGCGAAGCTGGTTATTTCTAGCTGGTTCGAATCCAGCCTATCTAAAGACTAGCCATCAGGATAGTACGGAACTTAGCGTATCGTTACAGTGATGTG
>VFKW01000019.1 GCA_009885355.1 Candidatus Berkelbacteria bacterium | reverse complement strand
TAGTTGAAGGTCACCTTGATTTAGCTCGCGCGCTTGAACTCAAAGGAACCGTTGCCACACAATCCTACATTATCCGCGGTGTCCAAGAGATTTATTCTACCCAAGGTCAAGCAATTAATGATAAACACGTAGAAATTATCGTTCGCGAAATGTTTTCAAAGCTTAAAATCCGCGACGGCGCTGAAACAGAATTTATCCCAGGCCAAATTGTTGATCGTCTGAAAACCGAACAATTAAACAGAGATTTAGAAGCCGCCGGTAAACCGAAAATGGAATACGACCAAATCGTCCTCGGTATCTCACGTGTTGCTTTAAATACCGAATCCTTCCTATCTGCCGCCTCATTCCAAGAAACCACCAGTATTCTGATTGGAGCTGCAATCAGAGGTGCTGAAGATCACCTTCGTGGACTTAAAGAAAATGTAATTATCGGCAAACTTATTCCTGCCGGAACCGGATACAGAGGAAGCCAGGAATAAAATTCATACATACCACTTGATAAAAATGTAAAAATAGTGTATAGTTAACAAAGATCAAATTCGAAAGGAACTTTCGTTATGCCAACAATAACACAGCTAGTCCGAAAAGGACGCGCTTCCAAAATTCAAAAATCAAAATCCCCAGCAATGCATCGTGCCTTCAATCATCTTAAGAATAAACCTATAAATCTTATTGAAGGACGTCCATTTATTCGTGGTGTCTGCGTCAAAGTAACAACCGTTACTCCAAAGAAACCAAACTCCGCTTTACGAAAAATTGCCCGTGTACGTTTAACTTCTGGACAAGAAGTGACAGCATACATCCCAGGCATCGGCCACAACCTTCAAGAGCACTCAGTTGTCTTGATTAGAGGTGGACGCGTAAAAGATTTGCCGGGTGTACGTTATCACATTATCCGCGGAAAATATGACGCCTCCGGCGTTGCTAACCGCAAACGTAGTAGAAGTTTATATGGTGCAAAAAAACCGTCTGATGGTAAGGAGTAATTATGCGTGGAAATAAAGCAATTAAAAAAATAATAATTGAGCCAGATGAAAAATACAAAAACATTGTCTTGGCCAAATTTATCAATAAAATAATGCTCGATGGCAAAAAAGAAACTGCCAAAGGCTTAGTTTATAAAGCTATGGAAGAAATCAAAAAAAGAACTGAAATCGATCCTATTTTGGTTTTCGAAACAGCCCTTAAAAATGCCTCCCCTCAGCTAGAAGTCAGATCCAAACGTATTGGTGGAGCAACCTATCAAGTGCCAATGGAAGTTCGATCTGATCGCAAAATCGCCCTAGCTATGCGTTGGATTATCAATGCCGCCCGTTCTCGCCAAGGCAAAACATTCGACAAATTCTTAGCTGACGAACTCATCGATACCTACAACGAAACCGGAACAGCTGTCAAAAAACGCGAAGAAATGCACAAAATGGCCGAAGCCAACAAAGCCTTCGTCCACTTCGCAAGATTCTAGACTAATAATGTCAAAATCCAAATTACAAATGTCAAATCAACTTCAAATGACAAAATATCAAAACTTTTTGGATTTAGGATTTTAGATTTGATTTGACATTTGACATTGGAAATTAGGATTTAAGGAGCAAAAATGGCCCGCGAATACCCATTAGAAAAAACCAGAAATATCGGCATCATTGCCCATATCGACGCCGGTAAAACTACTGTTACTGAGCGTATTCTTTACTATACCGGCGTGACTTATAAAATCGGTGAAGTTCATGAGGGTGCAGCTGTTATGGACTGGATGGAACAAGAGCAAGAACGCGGCATTACAATCACCTCGGCTGCCACAACTTGTTTCTGGGCTCCAACCGACAATAAAGAACTAAAAAATCGTTTTAATATTATCGACACCCCTGGTCACATCGACTTCACCGTCGAAGTACAACGATCCCTCCGTGTTCTAGATGGCGCTGTCACGGTATTTGATGGTGTTGCCGGAGTTGAACCGCAATCTGAAACCGTATGGCGTCAAGCCGACAAATTCCAAGTCCCGCGTATCTGTTTTATTAACAAACTTGACCGCATTGGGGCTGATTTCTTTAAATCATATCAATCAATTATCACCAGATTAGGCGCCAACGCTGTTCCAATTCAAATTCCAATTGGTCTTGAAGACAAAATGGAAGGCGTAGTTGACCTAATTAAAATGGTTGGCTATGTCTGGAGCGACAAACTCGGAGCAGAATTCAAAGAAGTTCCAATTCCAGCCAATTTGAAAGATGAAGCTGAAACTTGGCACGAACACATGATTGAAAAAATTGCTGAAACAGACGATGCTTTGATGGAAAAATATCTTGAAGGTGCCAAAATGTCAGTTGAAGAGATCCGAAAAGCCCTTCGCAAAGCTGTTATTGCAAATCAAATTTTCCCTGTTATGGCTGGTACAGCCCTAAAAAATAAAGGTGTCCAAACATTACTTGATGCTGTCATCTATTATCTTCCATCCCCTCTGGACGTTCCTGCTATCATCGGTATCCATCCAAAAACCGGCGAAGAAATCGAAAAACATCCATCAGACGAAGAGCCTTTTGCCGCATTAGCTTTTAAAGTTGCTACTGACCCATTTGTTGGTTCACTTACCTTCTTTCGAGTCTATTCTGGCATCGTAAAGGCTGGTTCATATGTAATCAATTCAACCAAAGGCGAAAAAGAACGTATCGGTCGCATTGTCCGAATGCATGCTAATCACCGTGAAGACGTTGAAGAAGTATACGCAGGAGACATCGCTGCTGCTGTTGGTCTAAAATATTCAACCACAGGGGATACTCTTTGTAGCGACGACAAACCTGTTATTCTTGAAGCGATCGAATTCCCAGAACCGGTTATTCAAATTGCCATTGAACCTAAAACCAAAGCTGACCAAGAAAAAATGGGCCTCGCCCTCCAAAGACTGGCCGCTGAAGATCCCACATTCAAAGTCTCATCCGATGCTGAAACCAATCAGACTCTGATTGCCGGCATGGGTGAATTACATCTTGATATTATTGTCGACCGCATGAAACGCGAATTCAAAGTCGAAGCCAATGTTGGACAACCACAAGTTGCCTATAA
This sequence comes from Candidatus Berkelbacteria bacterium, assembly GCA_009885355.1. Taxonomy (GTDB): domain Bacteria; phylum Patescibacteriota; class UBA1384; order VFKW01; family VFKW01; genus VFKW01. The sequence continues at coordinate 1,919 of VFKW01000019.1, read as the reverse complement.
AGAAACCATCAAGGGTCCTGCAAAAGCTGAAGGTAAATTCATCAGACAAACCGGTGGTCGTGGTCAATATGGTCACGTTATGATCGAAATCGAACCAGGCGAAAAGGGAACTGGCTTCGAATTTATTAACAAGATCGTTGGCGGAACCATTCCAAAAGAATACATCAATCCTACTGGAAAAGGTATCAAAGAAGCTCTTGAAAAAGGTATTCTTGCCGGCTATCCTGTTATCGACACCAAAGTCACCCTATATGACGGTAGTTTCCATGAAGTTGACTCATCTGAAATGGCATTCCAAATTGCAGGCTCTATGGCTGTTCAAGAAGCTGCAAAAAGAGCCGGTATTGCGTTGCTCGAACCAGTTTTCAAAGTTGAAGTTGTCACTCCGGAAGAATTTATGGGATCAGTTGTAGGGGACTTAAACTCCAAACGCGGACGTATCTTAAACATCGAAGACCGCGCCAACGCAAAGATAATTGACGCCATCGTACCATTGTCTGAAATGTTCGGTTATGCCACCCAGCTTCGTTCCATGTCCCAAGGACGCGCCTCATCCACTATGGAATTTGACAACTACGAAGAAGTCCCAGCCTTCATCTCCCAAAAAATCATCGAAGGCCGCGGAAAAAAATAACGTCTCGGCCGTCATCCTGAACTTGATTCAGGATCCATCCCCTCCCCAACTACCAACTACTAACTACCAGCTACTAACATCTATTGACGAAAATGAAAAAAAATAGTAATATAAATAAGAAGTAAATTAAATCGGAAAAACCCCAAATTGTTAGCCATGCTAGCATATTAAGGTTTATCCATTAAGAAGAAGGAGTAATAATGGCTGCAGAAAAATTCAATCGCAACAAGCCACACGTTAATGTCGGTACCATCGGTCACGTTGACCATGGCAAAACCACATTAACAGCAGCAATCACAACCGTGCTTGCTAAAAAAGGTTTTGCTCAAGCAAAACCAGTCGATCAAATCGACAATGCCCCAGAAGAAAAAACCCGCGGTATAACCATCGCTACTTATCACGTTGAGTACGAATCCGACAAACGTCACTACGCTCACGTTGACTGTCCTGGTCATGCTGACTATGTTAAAAACATGATCACTGGTGCCGCTCAGATGGATGCAGCTATTTTAGTTGTTTCTGCTGCCGATGGCCCTATGCCTCAAACACGTGAACACATCCTTTTAGCCCACCAAGTCGGTGTTCCTCACATTATTGTTTATCTAAACAAATGTGACCAAGTTGACGACCCAGAGCTTATCGAACTTGTTGAAGAAGAAGTTCGTGAACTTTTGACTAAATATCATTTCCCAGGTGACAAAGCTCCTTTCATTCATGGCTCAGCTCTTAAAGCTCTTGAAGGCGACGCTAAATACGAACAGTCCATCACAGATCTTATCCAAGCTCTTGACGACTATGTTCCAGATCCAGTTCGTGTCACTGACAAACCATTCATGATGCCTATCGAAGACGTTTTCTCCATCAAAGGACGCGGCACAGTTGCTACCGGTCGTATCGACCGCGGTATCATCAAAGTAAATGAAGAAGTTGAAATCGTCGGTATTCACCCTAAAACCAGCAAAACTGTTGTAACTGGCGTTGAAATGTTTAGAAAATTACTTGACCAAGGTCAAGCAGGTGACAATGTTGGAGTATTACTTCGTGGTGTTGAACGTGAACAAATCGAACGTGGAATGGTACTTGCCAAACCAGGTTCAATCACTCCTCACACAGAATTCTCCGCAGAAGTCTACATTTTGACCAAAGACGAAGGTGGACGTCATACTCCATTCTTCAAAGGCTACAAACCTCAATTCTACATCCGCACAACTGATGTTACCGGTGAAGTCGAACTTCCAGCAGATATTGAAATGGTTTCCCCTGGTGATACTGTAACTTTCAAAGT
>VFKW01000120.1 GCA_009885355.1 Candidatus Berkelbacteria bacterium | reverse complement strand
TTATAAGGGGCGTAGGGGGCGGCATCGAAACGAGCCCCCTCGCCCCTTATTACAACTTGGCACGGAAGTGCCCCTATTTATTCTTAACCCATAAATCTGCAGTATCACTGCAAAAAAAGAAAAATCTTCTTTATTCTTTTCCTCATCTTGACCATTGTGGATAACTTTGTTATGTTACAAATACCTGTGGAAAACCTGTTATCAACTCATGTTCTAGTCTGATAACTAAATAGTCCCTAAGGAGGATCTATGAATACCGAAGAAATCTGGCAAACCGTCTTAGCCGAAATGGAGCTCTCAGTTAGTAAAGCCAATTTTACTACTTGGTTTCGAGGTACCCGCATTCTTGAACAAACTGACAAAGAAGTCATTATTGGTATCCCAAACAATTTCACCAAAGAATGGTTGCGCAACAAATACCATTCCCAAATTTTTCAAATCATCAAAAAAGCCGTCCCCGGTCTTTTAAAATTAGACTATCGCATTTCAACCGGAGCCAATATTCACTCTCTAAATCCAACTTCAAAATCTGATCAAAAACCAGCCCCTGCCCAAAGTGAACCTCAGCCTATTCAAACCGATCTGACTAAAATAAACAATCAAAATACTATCTTTAATCCAAAATACACCTTTGATAATTTCGTTGTCGGCCACAATAATCGACTAGCCCATGCCACTAGCATCGCCATCAGTGAAAACCCGGGCACTATCCACAATCCTCTTTTTATATATGGCGGCGTCGGATTGGGCAAAACTCATCTTGTCCACGCTATCGGCAATGAAATTCAAAAAAGCTTTCCAGACAAATCCGTCCTCTATGTCTCTTGTGAAAATTTTACCAACGAATTTATCCAATCCATCGGGTCTGGCAAAATAAATAATTTTAAAAAGAAATACCGCAATGTCGATGTCCTTTTAGTTGATGACATCCAATTCCTTTCCCACAAAGAAGGCACCCAAGAAGAATTTTTCCACACTTTTAATGCCCTGCATCAAAACAACAAACAAATTGTTATCACCTCAGACCGTGTTTATTCATCAATTCCAGATCTAGAAGACCGTTTGTCTTCACGCTTTGGCTCCGGCATGGTCGCCGACGTTCGCGCCCCAAACCTGGAAACTCGCGTCGCCATCCTCCAAAACAAATGCGAAGAAAAACATATCAATCTAGAACCTGAATTAATGACATTTATTGCCCAAAGCATCAACACAAATATCCGTGAATTAGAAGGTGCCCTCACTCGTATCATAACCCACTGCAACCTCTATAAAATCGACCCTTCAATGGATACCATCAAAGAGCTCCTCGAAGACATCACTAGTATTCATTCCTCCAAAAGAGTCTCTTCGGATCAAATCATTAAAGCAATTATTAAATTTTTCAATATCACCCACGAGGACCTGACTGGCAAAAAACGCACCAGAGAACTTGTATATCCCCGCCAAATCGCCATGTATCTTCTTAAACATGAATTAAGCCTATCTTTTCCCGTCATCGGTCGCGAACTAGGAGGAAAAGATCACACCACCATAATGCACGGGGAAAAGAAAATCCTCAAAGAAGCCGCCACTGATAAACATGTCCAAAATGACCTTATCAGCATCAAAGAAATGATATATGGTTAAGCCGCTTGTGGATAATATGTGGAAAACATTTGGATAAATATTCCTATACTGTGTATAAAAAAACAATCCTAAAATAATCCCATTTTTTACCCACAGCCGATCCACAGATAATCCACCTTTTAACCAGTTATTTTACCCAACTTTTCAACAATCCCATAAGATCAAATCCACAGTTTCCACAGCCCTTATTATTACTACTATTAATTAAATTATTAATTAATTAATATATAAGCTGTGGAAAATATAAAAGAAAGGATCATCATGAAAATCACTTGCACACAGGAAAATCTATCAAAAGGTTTATCGATTATAAGCCGAGTCGCCACATCTAGAGCAACTCTGCCAATCTTGGCAAATATCCTTCTTCAAACAGACAAAGGCCGTCTTAAATTGGCTGCCACAGACCTGGAAATCGGCATCACCACCTGGGTAAATGCAAAAATTGATGAAGATGGCGGACTGACCGTTCCATCCCGCACGATCAATGAATTTATCACCACAAATAATGATAAAACCATCGACATAAGTCTGGAAAATACAAATTTGCATATTCACAGTGAACACTATGAAGCTCATATCAAAGGTATGGAAGTAAGTGACTACCCTCTTATTCCTGAAATTAAAGATCTCGAAATCTGTCAAATCCCATCAGATAAATTTAAAGAAGCGATCGCCCACACTTCTTTTGCTGCCTCAACCGATGAAACTCGCCCTGTTTTAAATGGCGTCAATATCCGTTTTTTGAAAAATGAGGTCAAGTTGGTTGCTACCGACAGCTATCGACTAGCCGAAACAACTATCAAAAATACCAAGCTTATCAACGAACATGCTGATATAGTCGTTCCGACCCGCACAGTCGTTGAACTAGGCCGTATTTTACAATCATCTGACGGCATTGTAAAAATCTTTTTAAATGACAGCCAGGTCTCGTTTGTCTTTGGTAACACCGAGGTAATTTCTAGATTAGTCGAGGGTACTTTTCCAGCTTATGAACAAATTATCCCCGCAGTTTCCCAGACAAAAACAATCTTAAAAACCTCGGAATTAACAAGTGCTCTAAAAATGTCCTCACTCTTTGCCCGCGAGTCTGCTAATAATGTCAAAATCAGAGTCGAAGGTAACACCTTTAAAATTATCGCCGTCTCACCCCAACTCGGTGACAATACCTCTAGTTTAACAGCTGAAATCAAAGGCAGTGATCTTGAAATCGCATTTAACGCACGCTATATTCTCGATGCCCTCGGTATTATTTCAACCGATGAAGTCATCCTTGAATTAAATGAAATTAGCCCAACCAAAGAACGCAAACCTAGTGTCCTAAAGCCGACCGGCGCTGAAGATTATCTCTATATTATTATGCCCCTTGATTTACAAACCTAAAGGGGAAATTTGTGAAAATCAGCCGCATTAAACTAACCAATTTTCGAAGTCATGTCAACTTTAGCGAGAAATTTTCACCGCAGACTATTATAATTGGTCCAAATGGCGTCGGCAAAACCAATATTATCGAGGCCATTCTCTTGGCTTCCACTACTCGATCGCATCGCACCAATCATGATCGCGACCTCATTGCTTGGGAATCCGAATTTGCTCGCAATGAAATCCACCTGGAAGAAAATGATCAAAAATCGATCATCGCTACCTTTATTACAAATACCCCGACTTTTTCCAAATCCTATATGTTAAACAATTCTCCTAAAAAAGCCTCCGAAATAGTCGGTTTTTTTCAAAGCGTGCTTTTTTCACCTGAAAGCCTCGATCTCGTCTACAGTTCGCCCAGCCTCCGCCGCCGCTTTTTAGATATTATTCTCTGTCAAAGCGACCGTCATTATTTACGCCAACTGAGTCAATACAATCATGTCATCCGCGAACGTAATAAGCTTTTATTTTATCTAAACCGAGGCAATTCCCATGTTGATGAATTACAATTTTGGGACGATAAAGTCATTACTTTAGGAAGCGACATCATAAACAAGCGAGCTAATCTGTGTCAGTCTCTCGACCAATCGATAAAAAAAGCCTATCCTTTAGTTAGCGGCACAAAAGATAAATCAGAGATAATTTATAAAAATAATGTCAATCCGGAGCAGTTTGAAAAAACCATTCTTGAAAACCGCCAGAGGGAAATCAAATATACTTCCACTCTTTTTGGTCCCCACCGCGATGATCTTCTGTTTTTCTTAAACGACCACCCGCTTTCAACCAGCGGCTCGAGAGGGGAATGCCGCAGTTTTATTTTAGCTTTAAAATTAGCCGAGATTGATTACCTGACCAAAATCCACAACCAACCGCCAGTTTTACTTCTTGATGATGTATTTTCCGAACTCGACCACGACAGGCGCTCCCGCTTAGCAGATATAATCGAAAATCAACAAACCATAATCACCGCCACCGACCTAGACAATATAGACAAAAAAACAATAAAAACCGCCACCATCATAAAATTAACCCCTAACCCCTAGCTACTATCTACTAGCTACCAATCCGGAGGATTACATGGACTTAGACTCAATCGACAATTTACTTTCCAAACGAATGAATAAACTCGGCCTCAATAATGAGTTTCAAGCCGCCTATGTTCTCTCGCAAGCCAACGCCCTCGCCGATGGTCGTTTTGAGGCTGTTCGTTTCTTACACGGCAATTTGACGCTTTCTTGCCCCTCATCCATAGCCGCCCAGGAAATCAAATTTATTGAAAAAGATTTGATAAATAAAATAAATGAAAAAATAAAACCCCAGCAAATAAAAAGAATATCTTATAGAATTAAAAGCTAAATAAGCTAATAAGAATTAAGCTAAACAGCTAAATAAGAAGCTTGCTGCTTATCCCGCCGCAGCGGGACCCCCTAGCTACCAACTACTATCTACTAACTACTGTACTTTAGTATCCGATATGAATATTTCGATGTGCCTGTGGCATTGAGAACAAACCATAATTTTTTACTCTCGAACCACCATCGGCAATTGATTTTCCATAGATTTTTTCAATTTTTGATTCAAATGGCACGACATCTCGGTCTTCACTAAAAGTGATCATCTGAATAACTTTGTAATTTAGATTTTTCAGCACATTTGGCATCTCGATTAATTCATCAATCACTTGGTGTACTTTTCGTCTAGCCTCCGGCCTATAAACTTTTTGCATAATCATCGGGTCATTATCGGCTAAATTACTTAAAGACGTTCCTCCAGTCCCACTGCCGGACAACCCGCCTGCTCCTGAGTTTGAACCCAGTGAAGATAGGCTGCCAGGGACTGATTTGCCACTCAAAAGATCAGCCATTGTTCCTTCATCGAATCCAAGTGATTGGTCAATCTGTTTCATCAAATCATCTTTTTTACTCAAGAGACTATCCATAGTGCAGGAGCCGCAACCAGTATTTTTATCCAGTACATCTAATCCGATCTGTTTTGCTGCTTCCAGTGGATTACTCTCAAGCAAATCCTTTGTTGCTTGGTCGAGTGCCACAGATAAATTTTGTGGTCCATTTGACAACCCTTGCCTTAAAGTATCAAGACCAATTTGAGAACTATAACTATTAAAATTTCCATCAAAAATTGATTCAACTGTATTTTTAAGCTGTGTATTAGTTAATAAATCGGTTTGTGAAGCAATATTGCAATTTTTAGCACTAATACAACCATAGCTCGTGCCTGATCCTAGCCCAAAAAATCCATCCATTCGACTCGCTCCCATTTGGAGCATATCATCTTTGACATTATCTCCGTTACCTAGTTTGTTTATCATATTTTTTACAGTTTCTTGATTGATCTCACCTGATGGTAGATTGGTATTAACTTGATCCCAGACGATACCATCCGCCAAATTAGTAGCAGATTTTGCAGCACTTGCTGGATCCGCTATTTTTTGTTTGGCAATTTCTACATAAGGAGTAAGGCTGCCTGTCTGCATCCCCCAAGACTGTTCCAATTTTCTCGAGCCAAGGCTGCCCAGCGCATCGTTATTCAATGTTCCTTGCCCGGCCGAATTGATAAAACTACTCACCGTAGCCTCATCCATGCCGGTTGCTCGGGAAACTTTTGTAATATCATCAGGGCGTATCCCCGCCTGAGCAATGGCCGCCTTTGCCGAAATCGGATCATTCAATGAACCCTGTGCTAGTCCAAACTCTTTTTCAATTGTTGTTCTCCCGACTGAAATAGTAGAATCCACAAGGTTTCCGCTATTCCAACTGCCCATTGGCAGATTAAACATCTCTTCGGCTGATCTATTGGCAAGGCTTGAAGCAATCTCGGTCGGATTATTACCCACTAGACTATTACTCGATAAACCAAATTGTTTTTCCAAATAACCGCTGCCCAGTTTTTTAAAAAAGTCTTCTTTGTTGGACGCGCCCACGATTTCTGACGGCAATCCCAATTGTTGCGCCAATTCCGCAAAACCGATCTGTTGTTCTACTCCAAGTCCATTAGTCTTATCTAGTGCTCCAGGTGGCAAGCCTAGATTTTGTTCAACGCTTCTCTCTGCCCCACCTCGATTTGTGGCCTTATTATTTCCGCTTATTTTTGGCGCCTCATCTTGCCAAATAATTTTGATCGGAATGGCAGTCGTCATAACATTATTAATAATCGGTCCGCCGGCAAAACCTTGAGCTACATTTCCTAAACATTTTTGTCTGTACAGCTCTTTTTTTTGATCATTGAACCAAACAATATCTCTTGTTGGATCTTCTGGAGTCTTGCTGCAAGAGCTAGCCATGTCAACGCCTTTAAATACAAAATCTATCTCTGTAAGATCTGCTGCTTGGCCCGTGACATGTGCTGAAATATTTTTTAGTATCTGCGGATCGGCGCTATTTTCTTTGTCGATCGGCATATCCTCATAGACCGAAACGATATTTCCGACCATCAGCGAGCTATGCCGATTGGCCAGATAAATCAAAGAAAAAAGCACTCTAGCATCCAAGCGTGACCCCTTAACTGAATCAACTCCTTTAGTTTTAATATTATTTAAAAATTGTAGATCTCTTTTTGTAAATCTCAATCGTTTATAGCCTAAAATTGGAGAGCCGCTCCGACTCGATAATGTTCCCGGCGTTTCACCTCCTAAGCCTCCGATAGCCCCGCCTAGGGAATCTCCGAGTACAGCTAGCTCATTTGACGCATCAACGATCTTAGAATTAGCCGGATCATCTTTTGCTACTGTTACCTGATCACTTCTCCCATTTGAGCCATTTATCGCCCCAAATGCCGGCAACATCATCATCGCTGAGCCGCCTATAGTTAATAACATTATTAATCCACATAAAATCATCGTCATATTTCGCATCATGGCTTTCCCAGCTCCCGCAAGGTCAACTCCATGATCTTTTAACCATGTATTTGCCAAATCAAGTGCCTGGATCGCCCATTGGATCGCTTTACTGATACCAGCCGTTTCAACTGCCAGAGCATCTCCTGCAGCTTCCAAAGTTGCAGCTAGTGCCGCTTTTTTCGCAACTTCCTCGGCTACTTTTTTCGCTGCAATTTCAGCGACTTTCTTCTTAGCTACCTCAGTCGCCGCGGCTTTTGCCGCCTCCTTACCAGCCTCTCCAAGTCCTTCACCATCTTGCAGAGCCCCAACCCCAGCTGATAACGCTGCCGCTCCGGCCGCTTTTGCCGTTCCCGGCTTTTTCGCCATGTCCCCTGCATCAGGCGTTTCAACGTCCCCGACATCCGGTTTCTTTGCTCCGTCACCTGCCGCATTACCAGACGCGCCATTTGTCGCTGACGAACCAGTCGCCGCATTACCCGAGGTGCTATTAGCGCCAGTATTGCCATAATTATTATTATTTAAACCTGTACTATCATTTCCACCGCCATTATATCCGGCAGGTGAATTGCTCGAATTATTATAGCCTGAATTATTCAGTCCGGTATCTCCGGTCGGATCGCTATGATATCCTCCGTTATTTGCTCCATTTTCACCATATTTACTATCAGTTGTCGGCATATTGCCACCGGTTGATGGATTGCCAGACTCTCCGGCTGTGGAACTTGATCCTAGATGATCTGTGCCATTTGCCGCATTACCAGCCGCCCCTGCCGTGCTCGCGCCAGCCCCGGCTGTCGCCGGATCATCAACATAGCCGTCATCTCCGTCATCCTTTCCACCAGCCTTGGAGTCTTCTTTCTCCTTTTTATTGCGCTGTTGATTACCGCCCCCTTGTTCCTCTTCTTCACCTTCATTTAAAAATCCGTCATCCATTTTAAAATTATCACCAATATGATCAAACGCGCCCGGCCCGTCATCTTTCTTTTGACCATAAATCTCTTCATTTGTTGGTTTTTGCGACGCACCTGAATTATTCAGGCTTTGTTTATCTGATTGATCTTGTGGTTTATCTAAAGTTGCTCCGCCTGGCATTACCCCTCCTTACTCGCATTACTCAGCTTTCTTTGCAAATCCAATTTCCAAAGCTCGCCATTTTTTCTCAAAAAATAAGCTGTTTTCCCATCATTTATAAATCCAAATTTCACAACATCCTTGATCCGTTTGCCATTATATCCAAAATCAATAACTTCGCCGGTCTGGGCATTTATCTTGTAAAACTCCCCACCAGCAACGCCCACAATTTCTTGTCCATCCTCCAGCCATTCAGCACTATCCAAGCTTTTCATCCATTTATTGACACTCTTTCCCCCGAGCGAAACCAGATATGTCTTAGACTTATCGGCATAAATAATATATTTACCGCTTTTCGACAACCGAGCCCATTTCATCTCGCCACTTTTTGTTATCTTGGTTAATTTGTGTGAATATAAATTATAGACAAATATGTCTTTATCTTGCAGTAAAATATCCTTACCATCTTTTGTCCACTCAAGGTAAGGGTCAGTGATCTTTTCTTTATCCAAATGAAAATACAGTCTTTCCATATTTTCGCCAAGCGGACTTGATTGCACCAGTGAAAATTCTCCATCCCCGGGCTTATAGGTATACGCCACCTTTTCTCCATCAGAAGTCCAGGCCAAATCCATCACCCCGGCTTTGCCAATAGTAAAAGTCTGAGTCAGCAGATCATATCTTTTCAAATCCACCAATCCTGAGGTCTTGTCAGCCCTCCAGATATAAGCCAAAAAATTATTTGGCGACCATTTTACTTTTAATTCTTTTCCAAAATCAATCCTTGATAATAAATCTTCTTTTTTACCAACCGGATCATATTTGATAAATTCTGCTCCATCTTTACTGCCTAAAAGTAAATTTTTATATTCATTATCAGTATTCAGGGTTGTGATATTTTTTTTGAGCATCACCGCTTCCGGTAATTTTTCAAGTTTAATATTTACCGATTTTTTCTGCAAACCAAATATTTTAATACTGGTTAAAATAGTCGTATATCCGGAATTTTTCACTTCAATTTGGTGTACTCCGCGTTTCACTTTCAAGCTTACGTGGCCGTTTCCAGATGACTGCCCATCGATCGAAATATTACTACTATTAGGTTGAACATCAATCGTAATTGTTCCTGTAACAAAAAACCAGTAGCCTAAAAACCCAAGCCCCAGCACCCCAATTATCGATCCGATTATAATTAATATTTTTTTCATATTCATATATTATAACTCTTTACTATTGATATTACATTCAAATTGTATTATACTGTTATCATCAAACTAGGAGGTGACTTCAATATGAAGCATCTAAAAGTCGTACTTTACAGTCTCGTTATCCTTTCTCTGGTCGTACCAACTTCTGCTGCTCGGATTGCACATTATAGCTGCAATGAGAAGAAGTTGGAAGTTGCTGATCTTGCCACTGGCAAGATCACGGTTATTACTCGTTTGCCCTGTGCGGTTCAAACCCAGATTTCCTGGTCGCCTGACGGCAAATGGCTTTTCTACGATTGTATAAACGCCGCTGATCCAGCCAAAGGTGGAGTCTTTCAAGTCAAAGCCATTGCCGGCTCAAAGCCGAGAAAATACAACTCAGGATTGTCACCATTTTTCATCGGCAATGATGTCTGCTATGTTCGTGATTGTCTTGATATAATCAACCGAGGGTCAAGTAAGCTCGCATTATATGACCTTGGCACTGAATCAAATATCAGCATCACTGCCAAGCAAGATATGATCTGCTATCCATCCTTAAAAGGTTTTACCATCTTTCAGATCGCCAATCGTAAACAGAAAACGTTTTCCTGCCCTTGTGAACAGGCCTATATCTCTCCAGGTGGGAATAAAGTCCTAGTTGTAAACAACCGTAGATATAGTGAGTATCCGATTTATGTCATTTATGATCTTAAATCCGGCAAGAAAACCAAGCTTAAATTTCATCTTTCTAGTCCGACTTGGGAGACGAATGACACTTTACTAGATCAAATAGATTCAGGCTATCTGATGCGCTATCGATTATCAACCGGTAAGTCTGAAAAACTGTTTCGTATATCGAAATGGGCCTCTATCATCGGCTACACCTCTCATTAAATTGTCAATCTACTCATCGACGGCTCGTCCGTCGATTTTTTTTATTCCACGATCTTTCATTTGTAGGGATTTCTAATTTGACACTCAAGCTTTTTTTGGTATGTAGCTCAAGCTTCAGCTTGCCAAAACCTGATACAAGCTAAAGCTTGGGCTACAAAAGTGAGAAATCCCTAATTTATTAAACATTAATTAAATCGATAATTACTTTAAATTATCATTTAATAAAAACACATAAGGCAATCCATAGCTTGTAGCGAATACTCGACTATTGCTCAACTCGGTAAAATTCATAAATGTGTATTGCAACCCGCTGGTATCATACTGCAATTTTCGGACAGTTTTTTTATCCAATTTCGCTAGCCAAGTACTTTCAGTATTTCCGTATTGATCAGGAGTAGTGATGATCAAATTATTACCATTGAGCCAATCTACACTAGTAATATCTTTCAATCCATTCGCTTCAAATTTCTGCTGCTCGATCAAGTTTCGTCCGTCATATTTATAAACTTTCACATTCGTTTTATTTGATCCGATCACTGCCACTCGTCCGTCTTTGTAAAAGGCTACTTTATAAACATTTTTTACATTTCGCATTATTGTACCACTTTCACCAGAAGCCAGATTTAGTGCATAAATATCAGTAGCACTATCATCTGATGGGTAATAAAAATATGCTATATTTGTTTTATTAAGCCAATAAATATTAAAAATTTCGCCATCTAGTGTCGCGACCAATTTTGGATTTTCAAGCTGGATATCCGCTTCCATTAATTTTGTTTTAACTAAATTATCATCAAAAAGAGTATATATAAATTTATTATTCGATTCGGACCAATTTACGGATGTAATATTACTATCTATTTGCCTGACTTGGCAATTTTTAATATTCACTAGATAAGCCAACTTGGTCGTATCTAGGTGTGGCGAACCGAATATTAATGCTATTTTGCCTTCATCGGCATAAATTATATTTTGAGTTGAAAAATCATTTAATTTAAGCTGGCAGCTCAAAGTCCGACTCCCGTTTTCCAAGTTTAAATTATAAAAACCACTATCTTTATCGCTAAAATACATGACGCCTGTCTTGTCGCTTTTCACAAATGAAAAATTTATTTCTTCTGCTTGTGCCAGAGATATTTTATTCAAAGATGTTTTCAAAACCCCTTGTTTTAAATCTCGCGATTTCTGTTGCTGTGTCATAAATAAAAGCGCCAGCACCAGCGAAACTACGCCAATTGCTCCCAGTAATAGATAAATTTTATGTTGGCTTTTCATTTTCACCTCTTTTACTGGCAATTTTTAATTCTACCAAAACCTAGTAATTTTAATCCATTTCCTTTATAAAGCCCATCTATTAAACAATAAGTATGTGAAATACTGCCGGAATTAGCCTCATAGGTTTTAAAACAGTCTCCGTCTATAGGACCGACTATTCCTACATGGTGTCCACTTCCTCCGCCTTGTTTAAAATCAATCATATCTCCCGCTTGAGCTTTGCCAGATCCGTTTGGTATATATATTTCATTATGATTAAACCATGACGCCATACCTGCAGCTGATGCTAAAGTAGGAGGTATTTTAAAACCGGAATCCCTATATGAATCCATCACCAAATACGTACACCAATAAATATCACAAGTACTATACCAGCATTTTCCACTCGGACCAGTTCCACCCGGCCTCTGGTTAAATAGCCAGCTGGTAGAAGGAGTCCTTCTGCCCATCGATAAGGTTGAAGTAATACTGGCAGCCCTACCGGCAATCGCAGGACACCCTTTTCCTGCACTTGCCATCGCTGCTCCACAAACCCTTTTAATACTACTTCTCAATTGCGCCTTATCAACTCCTGGCCAAGTATAAACTGTAATTAACGCCGGTTTATTACCTATTCTAAGAGCATTGTCTAGCCCCGCGTCCCCAATCCCAGACCAAAGATCCAAATGAGTCCCGTTCACTTTGCCACCCGTATCAACTGCAATCCCTCGACCATAGCCTGGTATTTCAAACACTGTTCCAAATGGGTATTTACTATCATCCACCACCACCGCTCCTTTAGCCACATCAATACCAGAGGCTGTTTTAGGATCTTTTGGAGCATTCATTTCTTTTTCATCCGCATAATTCCCTTTACTGTATTTAGCTTGCCCTGGTCTTGGGGAATAATATCCGGTCACTGTCGCGTCAACCGTTGTTTTAGTCGCCGTACTCACATCCAAGGTTGTCTCCAAATGACAATTATCTCCCGCATCGGCAATCCCCCCGCTTCCATCGCCCCCACTTTCGCCATTTACCCCTTGAAATTGTCCAGAGATTCCAGCTGAAAAAGCCGCCGATCCGGCAAATATCAAAATACCGACAATCAGAAAAATAATAATAACGATAAACCCTTCTGGTTTTTCTTGATTTTTATCTTTTGCAAATATTCGCATCTTTACCTCACAATTGACCGGCTTCTCTCATTTGTAATAATTGCTGCGGATTGGTCGTAATAATTTGATCTTCGCCGTATGAGGCGATGATCTCAATTGCCACATGATTGTTTCCGGCAAAAAACAGTCCTTGGCCCACATCGCATTCTTTTAGCCAAACCTTTTCACCTTCAGTCAGATTAAAAACCTCGGCCAATTTTTCCGCCGCGATATTTTGCTGTTTCAATAAAAGTTGTGTCGACGAACTTGTCACCACCACCCGGCCGTATTTTGAATCCAAAAAGTCTTCCACATCTTGGCTGATCACTGTCAGTCCAAGATAATATTTTCTGCATCGTTTTGCCAGCGCATATAAAAACTTCGCCGAATCTTCGTATTGCATCATGATCCAAGCCTCATCCACGATCAGCAATCTGCGTTTCATCTTCGATTTTACTTTATTCCAGATGAAATTTAAGATCATATACATCGAGATCGGTCGGAGCTCTTCTTCCAGATCACGTATCGAAAATGATACAAAACCACTCGCCAGATCGACATTTGTTGGCTTAGTAAACAATCCAGCAAATGTCCCCTCGGTAAATTTGGACAATCTTTGCACCAGCGACTCCGTCCCTGTCATGTTTGCCAGTACATTTTGCAAATCAGTCATCAACGGCGGTTCATTTTTATGTGTCATTGGATCTGAAGTAATATCTTTCAAGGAATAAGTTTCATATAAGGCCTTATCAAGTAACGCGTCTTCTTCGGGGGAGAGATTTTTTACCATCAAAGCGACCAAGCCGTGCAACGAAACAACAGCGCTTCGCAACTGGTCTTCTCCCTCTGATCCTTCCGTCATTTCCGGCAGATCAAAAGGATTAAATCTCACGTCAGAATTCAGCGACACTGTCAAATATGTCCCGCCGACCGCTTCTGTTAATGTCTTGTATTCATTTTCCGGATCGATCACGATTATATCCGTTCCCAGCATCAAATATCGCAGCGCTTCCAATTTAACCGCATATGATTTACCTGAACCCGGTTTTGCAAACACCACCGAATTAGCATTTTCCAAATTAAACCTGTCGTATAAAATTAGTGAACTATTGTGTAAATTAATCCCATATAAAATTCCTTCATTCGAAGACAATGTCATCGAAGTAAAAGGAAATGTCGTCGAAAGCGAACCAGTATCTAGATTTCGATTTACATGGATAGAGTCGTCAAACAGGGGAATGCTCGAATTAAATCCTTGCTCAACCTGCAAAAGTGCCTGTCTGGTATAGATCATCATTCCACCCAAAGTCGATTCCAGTTTTTTGATCTGATTGTCCAACTCCTCCATATTTTTGCCATAAACTGTGAAATAAAGTCCAAATTGAAACAATCTGGTGTCACCTCTTTGCAGTGAGTCTCGAAGGGATTCGATATTTTGCAGTGCCAATTCCAATTCCGGATTGCGCACCATTCCTTTTTCTTGCTCGATCGCCAGCGAAGAACCGAGTTGTCCGGATTTTTTGCGCAAATTCATCGCAACTTCATCTGATTCCATCGGATAGATAAACATGCTCACATCGAGCGTAATATCAAAATTAATAATCGGCGAAAGCCAATTTGATCTCACAAATTGCGGATATGTCACTACAAACAAGCTCTTCACATACAACCCGGAAACTTCCAGATAATTTGTCGTAATATTAAAAGCCGCTGGCGAGATCAGATCTAGTACACTCGCCATCCCTTGCTTAAATGCCTTGTCAGCCTCCATCTCCTCTGGCGTCATCGGTTTTTTGAATACACTTTTTTTGGCCGGCTTTTTGGCGGCTTTAGTATCATCTTTGACCGAAGATTGTCCTTGTCCATCTGGCAAGGTTTTATCTTTTTCTTCTTTTTTATTCTTAAACAAGGCCATTTGGCTCCTTATTGGTTGTAATTCACAGGATTGTTTGGATAATTGACCGGTTGATTTGGGTCGATCTGTCCAGGATAAGTCGGTGCTTGTCCAATTGTATCCACCGCTTGCATATTTGCCTGTGGAGCTGCTGATGATAAATTATCTACATTCATCGGTACAGGAATCGCCATAGGATTTTGAATATTTTGGTTGTCAAAAACTGGTTGGGCAGGAACTGTCTGATAAATTTCTTGCCCCATCGTTGCTACCTGGTTTGGGTCCAAAATCGGCTGTTCGGCATAATTTACCACGTTTGCATTTTGATTTACATTTTGCACGCTATCAACATTTACCACTGGTACACTGTTGGCAACTGGCTGCGTATTATCAACAGCTTGAGCTGGCATTGGCACTTCATTTATTGGCGCTGTCGGAGCCGCTTGATTTATATTCACTACCGGTAAATCCTGGATGATTTCTTCTGTAGATAAGTCAGCAGACAAATTAGCCTCAGCATTATCAACTTTTTTCAATTCTTCGTCGACTATTTCATCTTCCTTTTGTGAAGCCATCTGAACCGGCATATCAGTGCTGACAACATCGGATCCGAGGTTTGTTACATCGGTCATTCTCTCACTGATAGCCTCAGCCGGATTATACATTCCGTAAAGCAATTCAATGATTTGTTGAGTTTCAAGCGGGTGTACTTTCAATCCCATCGATCCCAAGCCCCCGGAAATTACATTTACTCTCTCGCTCAACTGAGTTTTAAATTCCTGAAATTGATCTTTTGTATAATGTACCCCGCCGCCTTTGTTCGCAGCTCCTCCCAAAACCTTGTCTATCATCGACGATTTTTCAATCCCGCTTGGAAAATAGGGGACCACCACATAAAATTTTTTATCCATGATGTTTGCTTTTGTCAGCAATCTCTCGATAAAATTGATATATTCTTCATTTTGTATTCGGATAAGATCATTTGTCTGTTTTTCCAATAATTCTCGAAGCATTTTCAAATATCCATAAAGATCCAATCTTCTCGATTGCATCACGATCTGGATAGGAAATTTCAATGAATTTAAAAATTGTTGGTATGAAAATAGCATTCCGCCTTGTTCTTCTTCAGATTTCAGGGCAAAATTAAGTGAGCCTACCTCTAAGATGGTGCGAATTCCGCCGTCTTGCAAAACCACCATCCCATCTCGGATAGCTAAAATATTTAAATATTTTTGTGTGCTTGCCACCGTCGCGGTTTTACTAGGCAATTCCCCTCCCGCTCCGAATTTTACGCTCCCTAACAGGAAGTAAAACCGGAAGTCCGCCGAAAGTGCAATCTACTTACAGATTCCTATGATTAGGATACTGTAAGAGATTAATCTTTGGTGGATATTACTTATCAACTAAATTATGAAATTTATTTATTTACCTGTCATCTGGTCTGATCGTAGCCCAAGCTTTAGCTTGTCGTCTCTCCCTAGCTACTAACTACTATCTACTAACTACTGTTATTATTTATCCAAAATATTCGTCAGATCAGAAACTTCTTTAATATTCATCGCCTTTTTTGACACATTTGCTTTCTCAACTTTCTTATTTTCGTCCAAAACCAAACCTTGCTCTTGATCGTGACGCTTCCATATCCTCTGTCGCGGTCGGGACATAAAAGTAAATAATGCCATCAAAAATTCTGTCAAAGGCTGCCCCTGAATTTTTACAAAAGCCAAAGCCATGCTAAATAAAGCAATCGGCAAAGAAATCATCATTGCCAGCTGTGTATTTCCACCCGGCACAGCCATCTTTTTAAAGATAGAATAACTGATCGCTCCGCCGACAAGCACATACAAAAATTGCCTCAAAGTTAGCGGCCCAACGATTTTATCTTCTAGGTCGATATTTTTTGGAACCTGAAACTGCACCGAACCTCCTATTGTCGAAGCAAAAGGCAAATCCTAAAATTTAGAAATTACCCCTCCTTCATTGATTAAATTATAACAAACTTTTCCCGCCAATACTACAACATGTGAATATCAGGAGATAATAGTTCTAAGTTGGGAGAAATCAGGGTTAAGTATTTAAATATAAGCCCAAACATCACCGCCCAGGCTTATTTTTATATTTTTTTAAATTGAAAATTTTAAATTTTAAATTGTCTAATGGTGTCTTTTCTTCCTCTGTACCAGCTTTGTCTGGATCAGATTTCGCTCCAGCATCGCCGAGGCATCCGCAAACGCTACATCATCTTTCGCTTCACTCATTGCCAACTCCGCTCGTTTTTTGGCCTCGATCACCTTCATTTCATCAATCTCATCCGCATGCTCGGCCGCATCGGCCAAAACTCTGATCCCGCCCGGATAAATCTCGATACACCCGCCATAAGTGGCCAGATAAATATTTTCCTTGCCCTTTCGGATCTTTACTTCTCCAGCTTTGATGATCGAGATCAATGGCACATGATTTGGCAGCACGCCAATTTCCCCGCTCGTCGTCGGCAATGTCACCTCATCCACTTCATCATCAAAAACCGTTCGTTCAGGTGTAATAACTTGTAATTTCAATTTGTTCATTTTTTCCTCTAGTTCGCAACTTCACTCGAACAATAACTAATTTAGACTTTGTCATTTTTAATTTGGATTTGATTTGACATTGGAAATTTGATATTTGACATTTGGCATCTACTTCCTAACATCATCCAGACTGCCCTTCATATAAAACTCTTGCTCCGCCACATCGTCATAATCTCCATCCAAAATACCTTTAAAGCCTTTTACTGTGTCTTTTAATGGTACATATTGACCTTTTGTACCGGTGAAAGTCTCTGCTACAAAGAAAGGCTGAGACAAGAATTTCTGGATTTTTCGAGCTCGGCTCACAATTATTTTATCATCATCTGACAATTCTTCGATACCCAAAATCGCGATAATATCTTGCAATTCTTTGTATCTTTGCAATACTTTTTGAACCCCACGGGCAACCTGGTAATGCTCTTCCCCGACAATACGAGGATCTAAAATGGTTGAAGATGAATCGAGTGGATCAACAGCTGGATAAATACCCAATTCCACCAAACCGCGGCTCAAAACAACCGTCGAATCAAGATGAGCAAAAGTCGTGGCCGGAGCTGGATCAGTCAAGTCGTCAGCCGGCACATAAACTGCCTGCACCGAAGTGATTGAACCCTTTTTTGTCGACGTAATTCTCTCCTGCATTGCTCCCATTTCTGTGGCCAAAGTTGGCTGATAGCCAACTGCAGACGGCATGCGGCCCAAAAGTGCCGATACCTCAGAACCTGCTTGAGTAAAACGAAAAATATTGTCGATAAATAATAAAACATCTTTACTCTGGTCGCGGAAATATTCAGCGATAGTCAAACCTGTCAACCCGACTCTCATGCGAGCGCCAGGTGGCTCATTCATTTGACCGAACACCATCGCTGTTTTATCGATCACGCCGGAGGCTTTCATTTCATGATAAAGATCATTTCCTTCTCGAGTTCGCTCGCCCACACCTGCAAATACAGAATATCCGCCATGCTCGGCAGCGATGTTTCGGATCAGTTCTTGGATCAAAACAGTCTTTCCAACCCCAGCTCCCCCAAACAGTCCGACTTTTCCACCTTTGATAAATGGAGCGATCAAATCAATAACCTTGATGCCGGTTTCGAAAATCTCTGTTTTTGTATCCTGATCTGTCAACTTTGGTGGTTCTCGGTGAATTGAATATCTTTGTTTTGTTTTTGGTTCAGGTTTATTGTCAATAGCGTCCCCGGTCACATTCAAAATGCGTCCCAACACTTCTTCGCCAACCGGCACGCTGATCGGTGCGCCAGTATCGCTAACTTCCATCCCACGCTTCATCCCATCGGTTGATCGCATAGCCACTGTTCGAACCGTGTCGCTCGATAAATGCTGCTGGACTTCAAGAATGATCTTCTCATCGCCTCTATGTACTTCCAAAGCATTCAAAATTTCCGGTAAACCTTCGGCAAATTCCACATCCACCACCGGTCCAATAATCCTAGTAATCAATCCCTTGTTCATATAATCTCCCTTTGTCCGCCATAGCCTTGTGCGAAGGCGGATGTTATAAACTTCATTTGTCATTCCGACCGCAGTGGAGGAATCGTCTTGTCTATTAAACCGATCTCTCCGCTCCGGTCGAGATGACAACTGAGCCAACTCATTCAGGATCTACCCAGCTTTCAGTCAGCTTATTAGCTTACTGCTTACCAGCTTACCAGCTTACCAGCTTATTGCTTACCCGCTCTCAGCTTACTCACCAATTTTCGAGTCGA